>CALVYF010000001.1 GCA_944372055.1 uncultured Bacilli bacterium
GCAATAATCGCAACATTTCTCTTATTCATACTTCACACCTCTTCTTACGTCGCTCCCAATTATAGCATAAAACAAAATAAAATACTAGACATTTCTAATATTTTTATCAACAACAAAAACCACCCTAATCTTACATAATATAACTTAATTCTTTTTCTCTAACAAAATATTTCTAATTTTTTTATACAAATACCAAACAGCCAATATAAAAAACAATATTTTAATAGGCGTCTTTAACCAAGTAATTTTAGCACTAACATATATCCAACCATTTCCTAAAGTATAACCTAAATAAACGAATAAAAATGTCCAAGGAATAGATCCAATAATTGTAAAAATTAAAAACTTAAAAAAAGGCATTCGCATAATACCAATAGGAAGAGAAATTAATGTACGAACAATCGGAAAATTACGTCCAATTAAAGCTCCAAGCATACCATACTTAGAAAACCAAGAATCACTTCTTTCCAAGTCTTCCTCTTTCATAAAAAAATATTTTCCAAACTTTCGAATAAAAGACCTTCCTCCAAAATATCCCATAAAATAGATAACAATTGCGCAAAAAACACTGCCGATAAGTCCAATAAAAAAAGCCCCCCAAAAAGAAAATATTCCTCTACTCGCTAAAATACCCCCTGTTGCTAAGATAGCTTCACTCGGAATAATAATGATAACTGCCTCTAATACCATTCCTAAAAACATGCCAAAATAACCAAAGTTTTCTATCAAAGAAAAAACAAAATCTCCCACGAAATCACCCAATAAAGTATATGAAAAAAGAATTAGTTTTTTTCTAATTCTTCTATATATTCAAATAAAGTATTATAGCTCTTCTTATTTAGTTTATCCAACTCTTTACTATGATCTTTCATAATTGCACCCTGAAAAGAAGAAAGCATCTCAAAATCATTCACACTATCCCCTATGACATATAAATCTTCTTTACAACAATCTGCATGAACTAAAACTTTTTCTAAGGCGTCTTTTTTATTAACAGAATGATTCATAATATTAATATGTTCCATACTAAGATAAGTATAAAAACCCTCCATAGATAATTGATTAACTACTTTTTCAGCCTCTTTTCGTCTTTCACCAATAATCCCAACAACTTTAACACAATCATCCATATTTCCCGTTGCATTATATCCATCATCCAAATAATAATCAAAATGATTCTCCTCTAAAATAGGCACAATTCTAACGATATCCTCTCTTGACAAAGGAACTGTTGAAAAACAATAATCCATAGAATCAAATATTTTAGCTCCATCTTGGCATATTAAATAATGATAAGGAATATTAAACTGATTAAGCAATACTTTAATATCTGAATAATTTCTACCAGTAACAATACCAAATAAATTTCCCTGTTTCATAAATCGGCGAATGGCATCTACATTTTTCTTTACAACTTCTAAATCATCAACATACAAAGTTAAGTCAAAGTCGCTTGCAAGTATTTTCATACTATCACATCCTATAAATATTATATAAAACAAAAAAAGAGAAAAAAAGTATTGACAATGTTTCTATATCTGATATAATTGTAAATGTCTACTGATTAAGCGGACTGAACTTTAGTACTTACAGCTGAGGTTCAATAAACAATTTATGCGGATGTAGTTTAATGGTAGAACCTCAGCCTTCCAAGCTGACTACGGGAGTTCGATTCTCCTCATCCGCTCCAGTGACGTTTCTGTTCGAACTTTTATGTTTGAACTTAACATATAATCAATCCGTTTGGATTGATTTTTTTGTGTTCCGAACTACCGTAGAGCTTGGAAGTACATAGAAGTCATTCTAAAGAAAGGATAACTATTAAAAGTCAATAGTAGTTTTACAAATTTTAATAGTTTGTTAAAAATTGGAAATTATCCCATACCAAAAAAATTTCACACAAGTGAAATTTTGAAATCATCAAGGCTTGATTATTTAAATAAAGACGAATCAAAAGCACTGCCGATTTTTTTTAAAGAATAAATAATTCTAATGAGTTTTTTACAAGCATGAGATAGAGCGACTCTATGGCATTTACCTTCAGAACGTTTTTAGACTAATTATCCCACATTTCAACATTATCATTGTTACCAATAACACTATTCCAAAAATCAGGGGTACTAAAACTTAATCCCTTTTCACTTTCAGCTAACCAAAAAGCATCCTCCTCTGACATTTCACAAAGACTAGCTAAATAACTTACTTGTAATATTCCCATTGCATTAGCAAGATCATAAAATAAAGGAAAACACTTCAATTCATAATCTGTTAATTTATTATATTTCCGATATTCATCTAATATCATCTTTGTACTTTCTATTGTTTTATCTTTATTATCAGGATTTAAACATAAATTACAAGATGTTACTGCTAAATCTACAATTCTAGGTAAATAATTAGAAACCGCAAAATCAATTATCCATAATTTACCATTATTATCCTTCATTACATTTGAACTAATAATATCTCCATGAACAAAACTTGATGGTAATTTATCTAACTTAACATCGTTAAATCTCTGATATATTTTATCAAAAATTTCTTTATATTTATTATCCAAATACTTTCCTTTCTCATAATACGCTTTAGAAAAATTAATTATTGCCCATTTATCATAAATAAAATCTGATTCTAATTTAGCTTCATGTATTTTTACCATCTGAGAAATAATATTTCTTATCTCTTCTTCTGTAGGTATTTCATTTAAATCGTAAAAACTTTTACCATCAACGTATTCAAATACACATAATCTAAAAGTAACATTGTCTAAACTAATCTCACATAATATATCATTATTACATTTATATACCTTTGGAGTATTAATATCTAATGTATTTGCTAGTTCTATCCTATCAATATACAATTTTACATCTGAAGAAGTTCTTTCTTTATTAAATATTTTTATACACCACTTTCCATTTTCAGTTGCTAATATAAAATTAAAATCTTCATATCCAACTAAAATAACTTCATCAGATATGTATTTACCAAGATTATATTTTTTACATATTAATTTTGACAATTCAGACAAATCCGATTTTAAATCTATTCTACCATAAAATTCTTCAATATTAGTTTCCATTATGATTACCTTACCTTTCAAGAAAATTTATTCATTATTTTCAATTAATGATTTCATTTCTTTTAATTTCATTTCTAATAATTTCTTATCAATCAATTTTAATTTATATTCAGAAATTAAAGTTTGAGACATATTTTTACTTAATGAATATTCCACAACATCTTTATCTTTTGAACTACATAAAATAATACCAACACTAGGATTTTCTTGTTCTTTTTTAACATCTCTATCTAATGCTTCTAAATATAAATTCATTTTTCCTAAATATTCCGCCTTAAATTCCCCTAGTTTTAATTCAAATGCCACTAAACAAGATAACTCTCTATTGTAAAAAAGCAAGTCAATGAAAAAATCGTGGTTTCCAACCTGAACTCTATACTCATCTCCAATAAAAGTAAAATCTTTACCAACTTCTAATATAAAATCTTTTAAATTTTTAATAATAGCATTTTTTAAATCTTTTTCCGAAAATTCGTTAGGTAAATCTAAAAATTCTAAACTATAAGTATCTAAAATTCTTGTATTAGGATAATCATCTTCATCAATAGTCTTCGTCACTGTTGGCAGTTGCTTACCATCAGAAAGCATGTATCTTTCATAATATAATGAAGTAATTTGTCTATCTAATTCGCGTTTAGAATAATTATTTCTAATAGATAATTGTAAATAAAAATGTCTTTTTTCTTTGGTTTTAGCACCGCTTAAAATAAGTAAATTATTTGTCCATGACAATTGCGTCACCAGTGGTGTCGCAATCTCATCATCTTTATAAGTACTATAAAATTGTACCATTCTTTCTATATTTCTTTTGGTAAAACCTTTAATAGCAGGATAATTATTTTTCATAAAATCTGCTGCTTTAGTTGTAATTTTATCACCATATCCACTTTTTTCTTTTAATTCATATAAAATTTACCAACTTCTAAATAAAGTAAAACCATTTCTTCATTTACTTTTTTATAAGCATTATTTTTCCTTTTTTCAATCATTTCAATAATTTGATTAAAATTAATGTCTAACATATAAAAAGTTCCTTTCTTGTTTTAGCATTATTTGTTTGATATACCAACTTAATCGTTATCTATAATTACGTATATTTTGTCTCTAGCAATACAAATGTTATCTTTTACAATGTAACACTCAACATAATGTGGACCATAAAAATTCGTCGTTTCGTTTTTTTTCGATGTTCCTTTGATTATTTGGCTTCTTATACAATTTCTCTTAATTGCTTCTGCACCTACATTTCTAACTTTCCAATAAATGGAATAGGGCTTGTTAATATTTATATTATCGATAAAAAATTTTAATTTTCTATTTTCATATTAATTCATAACATCCAAATTCCTAATAGAAAATATGTATTCTAATAACGAGGTTGTTGTAAGCTAGAGTTGTCGTTGCCAATTATATTTCACAAAAATTTAATCAGAAAGGTAGTGCCATCTATGACGAATTCTTTGTTTATCGGTATTGATGTTTCTCTTCAATCTAATCAAATTCGTGTTTGAATTTTGATCAACACAAGTTCTTGAATTAATATATTTTCTAATAATGCTTCCCATATTACATTTATATCCTTTTACTCTATTTATCTAGATTTATATAATAAAATCATTAACCCAAATGAATCACGGAACAAATAAAATCTAATAATCCGCCTATAATTATAATAACATATACTTATTATAAACAAAATGAATTTTCAAATTTTTGTGCTACTACTATTAGTTTTTTGTTCTAGATATAAAACATATAATAATTCTAATGTTAATCCATCAAGAGTAACCAAAAATATATTATCAAGCTCAAATTCTTTTACTAGTAAAACCGAAATCCTTTTTGTTATACTTAAATCTATTATTTAAATTTCTATTAAGTAATAAATCTTTTTATGTTATGATATAAGTATATAAATAATGTATAAAAGAATTTTTAAGGAGAAAACAAAATGAATATAGGAAATTTACAATTTAATCCAATAATTGAAAATCCAAATTTGGTACCTAGTTGCATCTATAATTTTGTTAATAAATGGAATAATGAATCTGAAAAAAACAAATTTCTTGTAGCAGAAATTAATCCTGAATTTGCAGATGGTAATAAATTGTGTGATGAATACGATATAGATAAAAAAATAGGATTTAATTGTTTAATAGTAGAATGTAAAAGAAATAAAACAATAAAGTATTGTGCCTTAATAGTTCCTATTGGATATAAATATAATATGGGAAGCGTTATTAGAAAATATACTAATTCAAGAGTAGTATCAGTTGCTCCACTAGCATATGTTTTAGATAAAACCGAAATGGAATTTGGCAGTATTACTCCAATAGGATTACCTAGTGAATGGAAAATCTTAGTTGATTCACTTATTAAAGAACGTGAAAACATAATAATTGGAGGAGGATTAGTAAAATCTAAAATTTCTTTGCCCACAGAATTATTTTTAAAGCTACCAAATGTTGAAATCGTTGATGGAATTGCTAAACAAATTTAGTATTAATTATAAAATATAAAGGATGCTGTAGAAAATAAAATCAACAGTGTATTTTTTTAACTTTTTTTCTTATTATTTCATTATCGGAATAGAATTTATATACAGAACTTCCATACATTCTTCCAAAACGTTTTCCTGTTACAGTACCGATATTAGTTTCTTGAATTAATTTACAAATATTTTCTAAGTCTTAACTAGACAGAATAAGTTTATCTGATTGATAGACAATAATTTAATTTGTTTTGCTACCTGTTAAAGCATCAAAATTAAATACATAAATTTTCATACCATATTCCATAACTCCCCCATTTTTATCATTCTCATATTACTACCACATAAAAACCATGTCATACTTAAGAAAAAAATTCTTTCATTGCTTTTCAAATAAAAAAACAGTATACTATAACTAAATAGAATAAGGAGTTATAGCTTGAGGAAAACAATGTTTATTACAAAAAAAGGAGAAAGAAAAAATGAAAAAAAATAAGAAAAAAATCATTATTATAAGTCTAGTAATAATTATCATTGCAGTAGCAGGTGCCATATTTTTATGTATAACAATAAATAACAAAGAAGAAAAAGAAATACAAATAAAACCAAAGGAAAAAAAATCAGCATATAGAATATCTGGAAATGAATTACAAGCCTTTGATTTATACTTTTTACAATTAGAAAATGAAAAAGTAAATAAACTATATAGCCCTCTATCAATAAAATATGCTTTGGAAATGCTTAAAGAAGGAGCAAAAGAAAATTCAAAAAGCCAAATTGATAGTGTAATCGGAGACTATGAATCCAAAAAATATCCAAATAACGAACATATGTCATTTGCAAATGCTATGTTCATTAAAACAGCTTACAAAGATACAATAAAAAAAGAATACACAAACAATTTAAAAAAGAAATACAACGCCGAAATTATTTATGACTCTTTTGAAACAACAGATAATTTAAATACCTGGGTTAGTAATAAAACCTTTAACTTAATCAATAATTTATTTGATGACATATCTGGACAAGATTTTATCTTAGTCAATGCCTTAGCAATCAACATGGAATGGAAAAAACCAATACAAGCAACTGTTGATAATTATAAAGATAGCTATAGTGTAAGTTATGCTCATGAAAAATTTAGCACTTACGTTCCCTTAATTGAAGCTGATAATTATAGTTCTGTTGCTTTTGACAATAATACAATAGAAGCAAAAACGGTGGAAATAGGTGCAGCTGTTAATAATTATGACATTATTAGTGAACTTGGCGAAGATAATATAAGAACAACAGTTAAAGCAGAATATGAAAAATGGTTAGCAAAAGGTGGATGTGGAAATGATCCTGATCCTGATACATATATAGATACATATATTGAAGAGTTGGACTCTAATTATAAAAAAGTTGATACATCTACTGATTTCTTATTCCATGATAATGAAAATGTAAAAGCTTTCGCTAAAGATTTAAAGGAATATAATGGAACTACTCTACAATATATTGGTATAATGCCTAAAAACGTTAGTTTAGATAGTTATATAGATGATATTAATGCTTTAAAAGTTAATACTATTATTAATAGTTTAAAAGATATAAAGGCAGAAAACTTTAAAGAAGGTGTAATAACCAAAATAACAGGCTTCATTCCCCTATTTAAATTCGATTACGAATTAAAACTAATGGAAGATTTAAAACAATTAGGAATTACAGATGTATTTAATATTAATAAGTCAAATTTATCAGGAATCGTAAAAAACGGTCCAATGGCTATTAATAAAGTAACTCATAAAGCAAACATCGAATTTTCAAATGAAGGTATTAAAGCAGCGGCAGCAACACAAATGGGTGGACTAGGATCAACAAGTTGTGGATTTGAATACCTATACGATGTACCTGTAGAAACCATAGACTTAACTTTTGATAAGCCATACTTATTCCTAATTCGAGATAAAGATACTGGAGAAATTTGGTTTATAGGTACTGTTTATAATCCTACAACAAAGTAATCAAAAAAGAATTTAGTATAAAAAGCTAAATTCTTTTATTTTAAAAATCTGCCCGTAATAAAATAAAAAGAAATAAAGAGATTTTTATTATGGAAAAAAATACCAATGGGAAAAATTTATTTACAGACTCAGAGTCTGTTTTTTATTTTCTCAAACAATTTAAAGATTGAACAACAAGAGAACGATTTCTTTCTTTTAGACAAATACTGATAACTAAACACAGAAAAGCTAACACACTAAAAACCATTCTACAACACCTATCCTCTAAACTACATTATTAATATATATCGCTGAAATTTATACCAAAATACCGTTATTTTTTTAAATGTTCTTTTACTCCTTGTTCTTTTAATCCTAACTTTTTATGATTCCAATAACTAACTTTCTCCTCTGTTAAACTCATAGAAAAAATAAAAGTTTTTAGGCCATCAGGCTCATAAGGATCCTTATCATCAGAATTATCATATATTTCAGAAATCATTCCCTTTTTCTTATATAACTGGTGAGCTTCTCTAAAAGTTTCATCAGAATAAAGTCGCAACGTTTGATACCCTTTGTTCTTTGCTAATAAAACAGTCCAATCAAAAATAAAACTACCGTATCCTTGACTTCGAAAATTTGGTAAAACGCCAAACCAAGCAAGCCAAGCATCATTAGGATATTCATGATAAGAATAAATTCCAGTAACCCCCATAGGAACATCTCCAACATAAACAAGATAATAGTCCATTTCCTTTCGATAAGGATTATTAGAGGTACACTCAATAAAATTCTCTGTTCCGTCTTCCATAGGAAATATTTCATTTTGAATTTTAATAGCAATAGCTAAATTATCTTTAGTAATTTTTCTAAATTCCATATACTTGCTCTACTTTCTAATTTTTCTATAATAAGTAATCATATCAGAAAAGATAAATCCCAACTTACCTAAAGCTTGCATCATAACTTTATTTTCCTTACCTACAAAATCCATGATAAAACTACATCCTTTTTCTCTAACCGCTAGTTCTTCAAGCATCAATCTTAATTTTTTTCCTGAAATTAATCTTTTACATACGCATGCAATAAATACCACGACCAAAATCTACAAAACATAAATAAGAATACAAAAGAAAAACAATCCGTTCCCCTTCTAATTCTGCAACAATGACTTTACATATTTTATCTTGAAATAAATTCTTTACCATTAACGCAAGCATCTCGAAATAAATTATTCATACTCACCCTTACTGCAAATCATTAATAACTCCATTAATTAAATTCAAATCTGATGGGATAATCCATTTTACATTTGCTATTTTAAATAATACTAAAGGTATAATGGCACCACTTCTAGCACCATCCATCCATTTAGGATTATTAGGCATTAATTTATATAATTCTTCAAGGGAAATATCATAAAAAACCTTTTCAGTACCTTGAATATAATCATCTAAACTTAACATATATTTGTGAACATTATCGTTAAATAAAATATTATCTACCAAATGAAATCCAGTTAACAATTCAAATCTTTCTTCTCCACCAGTAAAAATTGCACAATCGTAGTCCTTATCCAATTCAAGATTAGATAATTTCTCACTAACAAACTTTTCCATTTCTTCTACAGTATTACCACTATATTTTTCATTTACTTTATCAAAATGATTCAATAAGTCAGCAACACCAATAGTTAAATTTTTTGTACCAGTTATTTTATCACCCACAAAAGTTACTAATTCAGTAGTTTTACCACCCATATTAATAATTAGAACTTTCTTATTATTATAATCATTTTCCATAGCTTTAGCCAAATAATAATTTTCAATACCATGACTAATAATATTAAAATGTAAATCAAATTTTTCGTTAAATAACTTAACCAAATCTCGTTTTCTTTCCTGTGTTAAATTTCTAAATATACCAGTAACAAAAATATTTGTATTGTAATATTCTAAATCATATTTAGTTTTTATTTTTTCAAAGTAATCACATAATTCCTTTAAATTTTTCTCACTAATACCTTTTTCTCTATCAAAGTCATTTTTAAAATAAATAGAATGTTCTTCTATAAGCTTCAATTCGTCCTCAAAACAATAAACTTTTATAGTAGATGAACCAAGATCAATATAATAATTTTTCATAACAACCTCCTAAATAACATTATAACAGAAATAACTATTTTTTTTAAATGTTTACCTAATTCCCAATAACTTTAAATCTTTAGCTGATATGATATAATATAGAAACGAAACCAACTATCGATTTCATTTTTTATCTTAAAATTTTAACTCTCTAGAACAAAACATGCTCTTCCCATACATTTGATAAACTTCATCAGCTGTACAAGAAACGCTATCATCAATAGAATATCCTAACTGATTTAATACCTTTGCTAAATCGTCACGAGAATTACCTTCAACTTCAAAATAAGTAGGAATTCCTGGCCACGAGTCGATATCTATTTCATATCCACGGAAAGAATAAGTAACCCTTTCTTTTTCCTGATAACTCTTATAAGAGAATCCTAAAGCTTCTAATAATTTATTAGCTTCTTCAATACTAGGCACTTCAATTTCTGTTTCTAACATTTGTTGTAATCCAGAACTATCATCAGCTAGAATATGTTTAACAGCAATAGTAGTAACAGAATTAGTTTGTCTTAAACGAATCCACTTTTTAGGATTATTATGAAACTTTTTAATAAAAGAACTAACTTCTTCTTTTTGCAAATAATCTAATAAATTCTCTTTATCACAAAGACAAGAAAAATTATCATATTTAATTATCTTTTTCAATTCCATTTTTTCAGTATCATTCAACAAATTATCCAACTCAAAAAACAATAATTTTAATTTGGAAATTGCCGTATCATATTTAATTTCACTTTCTGGCTCTTGTAACTGTAATAAAATATCTATATATCTGCTATAAATCGTCGCCAAATCATAAGTATACAAAATCTGTTTCGTTTTCTCTTTTAACGTAGCTCCTTTTCTTTCTAATTTATCAATAAATTTTTCTTTATCGATATCTAATATTTTTACTTCTAATTCCATCTTTGCCATCAAAACACCTCCTATAATAAAATCACCTATTAACAACTACAAATTGCAGGATATCCAGTACGATAAAATTCAAAAACAGCATTAACTAATTTAATATAGATCATATTTTGTTGATTTATCTTAGCATAATAAAACTTTTTATAGTCCTTCTTATCCATTTTCAAAAAAATCATTACTTTGATTCTTTCTCTGTCCAACCACTGCTTTTGCAACTTCAATTTGAGGAATCATCGAAGGAACCAAACGATTTCGATTGCTTTCTGCAGTATTTAAAACAGCTAAATTACTTTGAACATCAGTTAAATGGTCTTTACTTTCTCTAAAATATTGATTAGAAAACATATACGTATTAGCAGCAGGTATCACAGAAATTCTAAATTCTTCCGGTTTTATAGTCTGAAAATAAACATTACCATTATGTTCAGTATATTGTTTAGCACCATCTTTTAAAACATAAGATATTGTACTTAATAAATCCATATTCGAAGGAACAGCTTTTGATATATCAGATTTTCCAACGACTCTCTTAGGAATAAAAGCAACATTTAATTTAGGAGAACTAAATTTTCTATATTGTTCCTGAAAAAAATCTAAAACTTTTTTTGATTCATAAAAATTTAAACCAGCATTCCTACATAAATCTTCAACATTGACTCTACAATTTTCCTCACTTCTTAAAATATAAGGTGATACTTCAATATCCTTATGATAAGTAGTAGTATGATTAGAAGAAGTAAACCAATTAAACCATTCAGGAGAATCAATCGCATGTTGAAATACTCTAGTAAAATCATGCTCATAATATATTCCAAAGCCACCATAATATGGATACCCACCCATAGGAGAAACAACGCCTTTACTCATAAATAAACCTTGAATTTCTTGTATGGCTTTAGGCTTTTCTAATCTGCCATCAATAGATGCCACCAAACCATTCTTAACTATAGAATCATAATAGGCATCAGGAAAAGCATGCGTTACATACCCATGAGCTACATATTCCTGTAAAAAATAATTTTGAATCTTAGACAAATTAGCATTACTATAAGCATCAATTCCTAATTTGTTTGCTATAGTACTAGCAATCAACTTAGATTTCTGCAATTCGAATTGTTCTGGAGATAACTCTCTATCTTTATATTTCGAATAAAGCGTATCAAATTGTTTCATATAGGATTCAAAATGATAACCATCCTTATGAATAATATGGTGTATATATAACTCACCTACTAAATCACCTATATAATGAACATTATGATATTTTTCATAATTTTTCTTTAATATATTCAAAAAAAATTCTGAATTAATATTTTTATCAATATTCGTAAACATTGATTCTTCTATAGTATCAAAAACATAAATATCATTCATCATATCACCACTTTATTCAATGAAAGTCTTCATACAATTCAATTATAACAAACTTCTAGATTATTTTCGATAAAGATTAACATGATAATACATAAAATAAAAAACAGACACACTGTCTTAATATCTAAAAACAGTAAAACTTTTCTTCTTTGAGACGTTTTTTATATCCTTGTTTTATACTTTATTTTTCAAATAAGAATAAAAAAGACCTATATAGAGTCTTTTAAAATAGAAGTATATGGAATTACTACTTTAAATGCTCCCGAGGAATAAGGAGCAACTTGATACTCCGGAAAGAAAATCATAATACCTGTAGGTGCAAAAACAAAATGAGAAAAATTAGAAATAGTAGGCATCGTTCCATCTATCATCATAGAAATATTTTGAATATTAGAGTTAGCAGCTAATATTCTTCTACTCTCTTTAGATAACAACTCAAGTAAATCTGGCCTCTCCTCAATTAAATCCGACATATGAACAATTTTATCTTGTGAAACATCATAAACAATACAAGAAACAATATGTTCAGGATGAGCTCCACCAGTATAAGAAGAAATATAAAAAACAAACGACAAATACTCCTTGTAAGAATATTCATCATGGGATATATCTAAAGTATAAATAATACCCTCTTGAATTGCTTCTTTAGCAAGATTCATAAATGTATCTATATGTTTTTTGATCAAAGAAAATATTTCTTGATTAAGAACACTATATTTAGTTCTAGGATAAATAACTTGAATTCCATTATTCATATAATATCACCATTAAATTATATGAACATTATCTCTTGCACATAACTAAAAGATATTTTATAGTAACATTAGGTGATAAAATGAACGTAAAACATACACTAAAACCAATTTATGATAAAAATTCTAAAGTATTAATACTAGGAAGTCTCCCCTCAGTAAAATCACGAGAAGTTGGTTTCTATTATGGACATCCCCAAAATAGATTTTGGAAAACTTTAGAAAAAGTATTTAACGAACAAATTGGAAATAGCAAAGAAGAAAAAGAAGAGTTTTTACTAATACATCATATCGCTTTATTTGACGTAATTAAAGAATGTGAAATTTCATCATCCAGTGACTCATCAATAAAGAATGTAACCCCAAACAATTTAAATCCAATACTAAAAAAATCACAAATCAAAACAATATTTACAACTGGAACAAAAGCTCACCAACTATATAAAAAGTATATTTATCCTAAAACAAAAATAGAAGATATACCCTTACCAAGTACATCTCCTGCAAATTGCAAAAAAGGAATAGAAGAACTACTAATAAAAGAATACAAAAATATAAAGGAAAAATTAGATATCTAATTTCTATCTATTTTTTATTTCTTATATAAAAAAAGAATATAGCTCAATATTCTTTTTTTACTAATTCTTTTCTATCCAATTTTTCATAATCTAACTTATGATGTCGATACCAATCAAAAAAATAAACAGTAGCGCTATTTTTTCGTTTATCTTCGTTATATTGTAACATCTCTTCATCAGATAAACCAGCAATTGTAGAATGATATCCTTCTGGAATAAATACTTTCCATAATTCAGATTTAGCACCATTCATATTTTCACCACAAACTTCTGTTGCAAGTTCTCCTCGACTCTCACCAAAGAATTGCTGAAAAGTCTCTCCATCATAATACGTAATACAATCAATAAAACTACACTTTCTATTTTCTACATCTTTCATAACATCAAGTAATTTTTCCACATTAGAACTAATTCCACTTCTTTTTACAAAAGCCCCAGGATATCTAGGCAGATTAGGATAACCTTCAATATAAAAGCCACTATCAGCTACAAAACAAGGATGTCCCAATTTATGATAAGCATATTCTGCTTTCTTTTTAGAAATATAAGAAACATCATTAACCATTGGTTCTAAAAACTCTAAAGAATAAATAGAAACTGGAATGCCATATGCTTGAGAATAATTTTTAACAGAACTTATTTTACCAGAATTAGAAGAGACAAAAGCCAACTTTTCCATATTACATTTCTCCTTTATATTTATACAATTTTTTTACTACCCTAGGATTATACTCAGGCATAGTAAGATCGATTTTTTTATCATCAGCTATTTTTTTAGACAAATAATACATCTGTAAAGATAAATAAAATTCTTTCCAAAAAATATTTTGCTCTTCATCTAAAGTATGAAATAAAAATACATTAGGGTATTCTTTCATAAGTAAATGCAATAGTTCATAATCAAAAGATTTCATCTGATGTGTCAAATATATCATTGGACTATCAGGATTTTGAAATAATAAATTACTTCTACCATGGCAATAAGACCCTTTATCATGAACACAAACCCCCATGGTTCCAGTCTCAGTCATATTAGACTCTAAAACACAAGACGAAGCTTTTGTATCATAACCACTAGCAACCTGCACAAGATTAGTATCTTTAAAATCAAAATTAAGTCGGTCTACTCTTTCTCTACTTTTAGATATCAAATTCTTTAATTTCTCATTAATCTTTATATAGTCTTCTTTCATTAATTCTTCCTTATTCTCTTCTAATAACTGATCTAACTCTAAAAACATCAAATTAGGTCCAAGTGTAGGAACAATAGATAGAAAACTCTTCTCTTTATTGTCAAGATAAAAACCATTACTCCAATAAATAGTTTCAAAAAGTGGAACTTTCCTATCTCCTTCCCAGGTATAGTCTTCGTCTTGCATAACATATTCACTAGTAATCAAAGTAGCTTTTCCCGGAAATGTTCTTAAACTATCCAACATTCCATTAGACTTCCCACTATTAGACAAAACGATTAATCTTTGATAAGAAGAAATATTTTGTTTATAAAAATAATCTCTTGGCTCAATTACTTCACACAATATATCTTTGCTTTCTAAAAACATTTTTAAATACATAGCCGATGAAACAGAACCTCCGGTTGCCATAATTAAGGTTGGCATCTGTCTTAACAAACTAGGAAGTCGTCTACTAAACTGAAAATTTGTTCTTGCGATAACATCATTAACTTGTAATAACCTCTCTTCTAACTTAGAAAAGTTAATTTCCGCAGGTTCTGTATAAACATGCATCATCATAATAAAAACCTCTCTTTCGATATCAATATATCAAAAGAAGAGGTAATATATATGTCAGTTTAAATTTTTTCTAATAATTCAATACTTTGAATCCGATTAAGATAAAAATGTCTAATTTCATTTTTTAATTCACAATAAGCAGCAACTCCCCATTCATTCCCAAATAAAATTAATTCATAGGGACAAATTACTCTTTTAGAAAGACTTTTCCTATCCTTAGAATAGTATTCAATAAAACATTTACTTTTATTTTTAATAGCTCGATTAATACAATTATAAATTTTCTTATCAGAAACATCAATAATATCAGGAGTAATAAATCTTCGAGGAACATACACATTTTGTCTTAAAACATACCCTCCATAAGGACCTTTCACAGTATCGATATAAATACCAGCTTTTTCACATTCATCTTTATAAACACGAATCATTCTAGGACTAACTTCTAACTTTTCAGCAAGCTCTGAAATCTGATACTTACGACCATTACTAAGTAAATCTAACATTTCTAAAACATTACTAACTTTAGACACACTATCACTTCCTAAAAAACTATAAAAATTCTTGATAATATTTTTGAATTTTATCCCAATATTTCTTAGTCATAGGTGATAAATTTTCTGGCATTTCTTTTAGAGAAACCCATCGTAATTCCCTAGATTCATTATCTCCTATTTTTAGTTTTCCATGATAGCATCGGACCTCAAAAACAGCAGTAATATCATATAATTTATCTCCATTAGGATATTCACGATAAGTATCTTTTCCAGATAAAATCCCAACTAACTTCATATCATCAATAACAAGTCCAGTCTCTTCTTTCAATTCCCTCTTTGCAGTCTCTTCAAAGCTTTCACCAAGTTCCATAGCGCCACCAGGAAATCCCCAAGAATTAAAATCTGTACGTAATTCCATTAACACCTCATTTTTATCATTAAAAACTAATAAACCAGTACCTGCTGTTAAAATAGGATTATGCCCTACATACTGTCTCAAATATTGAATATATCCCATAACATCCTCCATTTATAATTTTAAAAATACACTTCCCAAAACAAACAACATAGACGGATATGATTACTATACAAAATACATATTTCTTTATATATTATATCACACATCTCGATAGTTTTGTAACACACTAGATTTTTGTAAAGTCTTGATAGCTTTTTCTTTTTCACGATAAACTTTTTTAGAAGAAATACCAAGAACAGAAGAAATTTCCTTAGCGCCCATAGAATGAATACCATTCTCATCAAACCAGAGGTTTAAAATATCCTTTTGAATTGGATTTAACTCATCCAATGCATGTTGATAATCTTCTAAAAACAAATCAACTTCTGCTTGCTCTTCAACAGACAAATGTCCTTTTCTTCTTCTTTCCGCAGAACAATCAAAAATAGATTTATCATCACTATATAAAATAGAAATATCTTTTTCTATTTCTAAAATATCTTGCATTCTATATTTTCTACGATAAGATTTACCAAGATACTTTTTATCCTCTAATTTTTCTTTATTAAAAGCATAAATTGGTTCGTTTTTCTCTTTTACCATTTCCAATACATGTCTTTTCCTAGAAGCGAGTTCTTCTTTTACTGCATCATCTAGTATTTTCTCTTGTTCTTCGGTTAAATAATCATCATCAAATCCAAGCTCCTCCATTTTTTCTTCCCGTATTTTTTCTATCTCTTCTCCCCGAGAAATTCCTATATCAAAAATCTCATTATACAAAAAATTAACGCCATACTGATCAAAATACTCATCAAAATAAGTAGTTCCATATCTTAAAAAAACATCGTCTACTTTCCTAAGTCTATAAACATTAGAATTAAATTCATGTATTTTTTGATTAAATCTTTTTAACATTTCATCATAAAATAACTCTAAAGAAACATCACGTTTTTCTAATTCTTGAAAAATAGAAAGATAAGTCTCAATATTCTCAAGACGCCTCTTATAAGTTTTTAAATATTCTAATACTATCCAAGGCTCTAAAGCACTGGAAGGAACTTTGCGATAAGAAGATAGTTCAGAAATCAATCTTCGATCATCATCACTAAGTAACAATTGTAATTTTCCATTAGAAAGCATGCTAGAAATTCTATCAACTAAAATCTCATATTGTTCACTCTCAGATTTATGTCGATTTCCAACCAAAAAAATTTTAGATGTCTCATTTGCATTTAGCATATCTTTATTATGTTTAGCAATTATATTTTTAAATTTCCGCAAAAAACCAACAGTAGTATAGCCATGAAACCTTGCTCTTTGAAGTTGTAAATTCAAAAACATTTCAACATAAGACATATTATATTGTTCTTGTTCAAAAAAATTTTTAGTTTTCTTACGTCTTTTTGGAAAAAGTTCTTTATGTAAACGATTACGAATACAACAACTAGCATAAGTAAAAAAATTAGCATTGCCATTAGGCACATAATAATGACAAGCAGAAAGTAAAGCCTCACTTGCTATCTGAAACAAATCATCATAAGTAAATTTTCCCTTTGCTTGACTTTGATATTTTCTAGCATAAAATTGAGCTAATCTAATAGTCCCAGAAAACACTCTATTTCTCAATTCTTTGGAAGGATACTCCCTTTCTTTTATTCTTTTGCCAATACCAACAGAAAACACCTTTTCTTCAGGATGAGTAAGCCTTTTTACTATCTTATCTCGTTTATCAAGCAACTTATTTTTTAACTTTTGATACCTTTCTTGATCAACTCTATCAATTTCATCTTGCTCTTGATAAATTAAATATTCTTGTTGTAATTCCTGTAAATAATTTCTATATTCTTGCCATTTAGCATACAAAGACAAAAAGTAATCATCATCCAAAGAAAAATCTTCTAATTGAGATTCGATATTCTCTAATTTCTGTTCATAAACATTCATTTCATTAATAACAGTTACTTTTCTATAATCAAACGAAACTAAATCTAGTAATTTAGATTCAGCACTCATACCATATCGATTGGCCAAATTATCAAGTTCTTTTCCAATATCTAAAAGTTGTTGTTGCAAAGACTTATCTATAATACCTTCGTCTAAATACATCTGATCTATCTCTTCTTTAGATAAAGAAAAATCTTTGATAAGCTTGTCAATTTCCTGATAAATTTCATTTTTCATAAAATCAACCTTCCACCCATACTTAAAGCATATCATAAATTAAAAAATAAAAAAAGCAATCGCTCTTTATGAAATAACTTGAAATCCCAAGGACTGAATTTTTTCTTTAATGATAGAATCAGAAATATCTTTTGTTAATATTAATTCTGCTTTTTTCTCTTCTAAACTTACAATACACCTTTTAACTTCTGGAATAGAAGATAATACATTTCTAACACGATTAACACATCCTTCACACTTCATTCCTTCAATAAAAATAATCTTATTTATTCTATGAAACATAAACTTTCTCCTAACTTGTAAATCTTAATAAATAACCATCTAAATCTTGAATCAAAAACTGTTTATCAGCATAAATTTTATCATTTACCTGATACTGATCTACTTGCATATCTCGAAATATAGGATAATGCTTACTTTTGACAAAATCATAAATCTTATCAATATCCTCTACTTCCATACTAATATTGATTCCTCTACCATAAGGATATTCTAATTTACCTGTATTCCAATGCTCATTTACTTCTTCAATCATAATCTGATTACCATCTAACTCTAAAAAACAAAATTTATCTTCTACTCTCTCATATAAAACAGAAAAACCTAATGATAAATAAAATTCTTTACTTTTATGAATATTAGAAACACTAAGTTCTGGAATTAATTTATTAAATACTAGTTCCCTCATTTTACTATCCATCTCAATCTTAAAGAATTAAAAACTACTGTTAAACTACTTAATGTCATACATAAGCTTGCAATCATAGGGTTTAAAACTATTCCAAAATTTTCAAATAAGCCAACAGCTATTGGTATCATTATCAAATTATAAAAAAATGCCCAAAATAAATTCTCTACAATAATTGTTTTTGCTTTACGACCAATATCAATTAAATCGATTAAATTATTTAAATCATGATTCATAAGTATCACATCACTTGCATCACTCGCAACATCAGTTCCACTAGAAACACTTATTCCAACACTTGCTTCAACTAAAGCAATCGCATCATTTACACCATCACCTATCATTAAAGTAGAACCCTGTTTTTCATACTCTTTAACAATATTTGCTTTTTCATCTGGTAATACATTAGCTTTTATCTCTGTAATGCCAAGTTCTTTACCCACTTTTTTAGCTACTTCCATATTATCTCCTGTAAGCATAACAGGAGTAATATTTCTTTCTCTAAGTTTATCAATAACTACCTTCATATCATCACGAACAATATCTTTTAAACCAATTAATCCTACAACTTTCTTATTATGAACAACAAATATTATACTACATCCATCTTTAAGTAATTCTTCATAATCTTTTTTATGATAATTACGAACACCAAACTTTTTAAGCATTCCTAAATTACCCAAACTATATTCTTCATTATCAACAGTACCTATTACACCAAAACCAGTTAATTCTTGATAAGAAGTAACTGGTAGTAAATTTTCTTTCGAAAAAGCACTAGCTACTGGATGTGTAGAATTAGCTTCAATACTAGATACTATCTTTAACAAAGAATATTTATCAACAGAATAAGTAAATACTTTACTAATCGCTAATTTACCATAAGTAAGTGTTCCAGTCTTATCAAATATAGCATATAACACATCTTTTACCTTTTCTAAAGCTTCCCCCTCTTTAACAACAATTCCCCTTTTAGCACATAACCCATAACTAACACTAATAACTAAAGGAACTGCTAATCCCAGTGCACAAGGACATGCTACTACCAAAACAGTTACAAATGTTGTAAATAAAGAAGAAAAACTATAACCCATTCCCCCTTTAACAACAACAGAAATTACTGCTATTAAAAAGATAATAGGTACAAAATAACCACTAACTTTATCAGCAATTCTCTCTATACGATTTTTTTTACCTAAAGAAGAAACAACCATACTAACTATATTAGAAACAGTAGACTCTTTTCCAATTTTTACTGCTTTATATGTTATAATCCCATCATAATTTAAAGAACCAGCGAGAACATCATCATTCTTTTTCTTTAACAAAGCCTTACTTTCACCTGTAATAAAAGCCTCATCTACATGAGATTCTCCTTCAACAACAACTCCATCAACTGCAAACTTTTCATTAGGACGAACAACCAATAAATCTCCTTCTTTTACTTCATCAATCGTCACATCAACTAAAACATCACCTTTTTTAATTCTTGCCACCCTTGGCGTAATTGTAACTAAATTCTTAATAGCAGAAGTTGTATTACTTTTACTTACATTTTCAATATATCTTCCAACTTTAACAAAATAAATAACCATACAAACTGATTCAAAATATAGTTGATGTATAAAACTTAAGTCACCTAAATAAATATGAACAACTCCATAAATACTATATATAAAACTAAAGAAAACACTAAAAGTAACTAAAGTATCCATATTAGGCATAAAATGCATAAGATTTTTTATTCCACTTTTTAAAATATCAAACCCATAAATAATAAATAAAAATGTTATTAAAATCAAAATAGTAGTATAAATAAAAGGATATTCATAATAAGAAAACAAACTTGGAAGACCTAGCATTTGTCCCATTGATAAATACATAAAGAAAATAAGTAATAAACCAAAAAACAAAAGATTTCTTTTTCTTCTTTTATATAATAAACTATCATCAGTAAATTGATATTCTCCTAAACTTGTAAAACCTGCTTCACTAATATATTTTTCAATATCTAAAACACGTAAATTTTCATACTCTACTGTAACCATACCCAATATTAAATTAACATTACAAGCTAAAACACCATTTTGTTTTAACAAATACTTTTCTAACCCATTAGAACAAGCACTACAAGTCATTCCTTCTACTTTTAATTCAACTTTTTTCAAAAAACATCACTACCCTTAAAAAGAAAAAGTATTAATACCCTAATACTCCCTCCAAAGTTTCATCATTTTCAACAAATTCAGAAACATCAATAATTGTATATTCATCCTTCGTATCTCGAACAACTACCTGCTTAATACCAGCATTAATAATCATTCGCTTACACAAAGCACAAGGTCTTGCACCTTCTACATAACTACCATCATTATGATTAATACCAACTAAATATAATGTCGCACCTATCATATCTTTTCTTCTAGCACTAATAATAGCATTTTGTTCAGCATGAACACTACGACATAACTCATAACGTTCTCCTCTTGGAACTTTCAATTTTTCACGAGTACAATACTTTAAATCACAACAATTTTTTCTACCTCTAGGAGCCCCTACATAACCAGTAGAAACAATTTCATCATTATTAACAATAATAGCTCCAAAATTTCTTCTTAAACAAGTACCACGCTCTAATACTTGCTCACAAATATCTAAATAATAATTAATTTTATCTCTTCTCATAACATCACCTAAAATAACTATATCATAAAATTAAAAATTTATTTATACTTTTTCCACTCTTGTGCTAAAATATCTTTCAAAACTAACATAGAATCTAATTTACTATAATGATAAGTATGTTCAATATCTTCAAACATTTCGCGAATTACTTTACCATATTTTTCTACATCAACAACCTCTTGATATATCCCAAGTACAGGATATTTTTTACTCCACACTTTAGTCCAATTAACTTGTTCTACATTATCTTCAGTAGTATTTCTCATAACTGCTTTAATTTCATTCATAACCTGATCATCATCTACTAAGGTAACTAAATCAACATCATACAAAAAAGAAAGATTTTTCACTTGTTCTATATTAGGAAGAGCAAGATCAAGTTCCCATTTAGAAACAGTTTGTCTAGACACATTTAGTTTTAAAGCAACCATCTCTTGAGACAAATTATTTTTTTTACGAAATTTACTTAAATTACTACCCAAACTCATAATATCACCTCAAAAAAATTATACACTAAAGAAAAAAGAAAAACTACCAATAGTAGTTTTCAAAATGCTAATATAATTAACAATATTTATTCTTGATTTTTTAATTCAGCTTCATATAATTCCCTATACCCTTTACTTTTTCTTAAAAGCTCTTGATGACTTCCCTCTGCAGTAATATGTCCATTTTCAATAAATAAAATTCTATCACTATTAATAATCGTACTAAGTCTATGCGCAATAATTAAAATAGTATAATTTTTCTTTAAATTATTAATTGCTTTTTGAATTTCTTTTTGTGTTTCATTATCAAGTGCACTCGTTGCTTCATCAAACAAAATAATTTCTGTTTTTTGTAAAAATGCTCTAGCAATAGCAAGTCTTTGCCTTTGTCCACCACTAAGATTTACTCCACCTTCACCAACAATAGTATCATATCCATCTGGAAGACTCATAATAAATTCATGAATACAAGCTAACTTACAAGCCTTTATCATTTCACGTTCTGTCATCTTTGGAGCAACCAACCTTAAATTATCTCGAATACTAAGATGAAAAATATATGGACTTTGACTAATAATGGTAATATTTCCACGAATACTTTCTTGATCTAATTCTTGAATATCGATACCATCAATGGTAATCTTACCATGATTAATATCATACATCTTGCATAAAAGATTAAATATCGTAGTCTTTCCAGCACCACTCTTTCCAACAAAAGCAACAGTTTCATTAGCATGAACCTGAAAGCTCAAATCATTTAAAACTTTTTTTTCATCAGAACCATAATAAAAATCAACATGAGAAAAACAAAAATCCCCATTTACTTTATTCAAATGTACAGAACCAAAATTTTCTTTAGAGAACTTATCATTATGCATAATAGAAAAAACTCGATCACAAGATAAATTAAAATCTTTTAAACTCTGTAATAAAATACCTAAAACATCAATAATTGACGTTACTCTTCCTTGATAATTGTGAACAACCAAAGCATTCGCAACCGTCAAGTTACCTTCTATAATCAAAAATGCCAGCAAAAAGATTAAACCTGTATCCAGTATATCTTGTAAACAAAATCGAACACAATTATACTTATTATTAACATGCATCATCTGATATCTAGTTTGATTTAATTCTTCTACTTGACTATGTAATTCAGAGGAAAAACTATCTTCAGAATGTAACATTTTAATATCGCGAATACCACGTACAATTTCCCCAACAAAACCAGTAACACGTTCTGTTTCTTTACGAAATGCTTTATCACGAAGATTATATATATGAACTCGTCTTTTCTCAATAAAATAAAGAATTAACACCATAACAACCATATATATAAATACCCAAAAATTAACAATAAATATAGCAATAAAAATACCAATATTAATCAATATTCTACTAAGATATAAATTTAAAACATTAAAAATATCTGCAAGTCTACTAGTATCACTAGTAAGTCGTTGAATAAAAACACCAGAACTATTAGAATCAATAACTTTATTTTCTAACTTCAAAATATTTTTTCCCAGTTCTGTTTGAATTTTGATAAAAGATTCACGAAATATAATAGTAGAATAAGATCTAGAAAAATAATTAACAACGTTTCTCAACAATTCAAGAAAACATAAAACAACAGTCATAAAAAGTAATTGATAAAACATACTATCGGTTAAATATATGATGATTTTAGCACTAATAATTGGCGCAACTACACTTACAATAACTGCAATCAAGTTACAAAAAGTATATTTAACTAATTTACTTTTTTCTTCTTTTACGTATTTCCAAACCAATTTAATATTCTTAATAAACTCCCTCATAATTACTCCTTCACAATAAGTCCAATAGGACAATGATCACTACCTAAAATATCTTTATAAATAAGACTATCTTCAACTTTAGAAATAAAAGATTTAGATACTGCAAAATAGTCAATTCTCCACCCAATATTGCGCTCTCGAACACCCTTCATATAGCTCCACCAAGTATAACTATCGCCTTTATCAGGATATAGATAACGAAATGTATCAATAAATCCAGAAGCTAATAGTTCACTAAATTTAGCACGTTCTTCATAAGTAAATCCCGCATTACCTATATTACTTTTAGCATTCTTTATATCAATCTCTTCATGGGCAACATTCATATCTCCACAAAAGACAACTGGTTTCTTTCTTTCTAATTCTTTGATATAACTTAAAAACAATTCTTCATAACGCATACGAGATTCCATTCTAGATAAATCTCGTTTAACGTTAGGTACATAACAATTAACTAAGTAAAAAGAATCAAATTCTAAAGTAATATTACGACCTTCATCATCATATTCACTATCTCCTATTCCATAAGTAACAGAAATAGGTTTTACTCGACTAAAAACAACGGTACCAGAATATCCTTTTCTAACAGCTGGATATAAATACATTTGATAACCTTCAGGTCTAAAATCAAATTGATCTTCTGTTGCCTTCACTTCTTGTATACAAAAAACATCAGCATCCACATTCTGAAAAAAATCTGCTAACCCTTTCTTTAAACAAGCCCTAATTCCCGCAACATTCCATGATACTATTTTCATTTTAACTCCTCCTTCAATTGATATAAAAATGGACTAAAAGCTGTAGGCAAAGCAAAACTATTTTCAATATCAGATATACTATAAAATAAACTTCGACAATCTACACTTTCCAAAAATACAAAATATGCCTGCATCTTCCACTTTTTATGCGTAAATACATGAGTATAACAAATACTTTTCTTTATCCTCTCAACTTTACCAAACTCTTTTGAAACATCTTTAACGTCCTTCATAGTAATATTACCAACAACATTATAAAATTCATAGAGATTGTGTAAAAGTCCTGGTTTCTTTCTTTTTCTAACAAATGTTTTATCATTCCAAACAGGAATAATTACAGTCATTTCTACTTCCTCTTTTATTCTTTTCTCATCTTTAACAGGAAACATAAAGTAATTACAATTTTTATTAGACTGACATCCCTCTCTTAAAGGACAAATAGAACACTTAGGTATTCCATTAGGAATACAAACTACTTCGCCCAATTCCATAAGTGCTTCATTAAAGCGACCAGGATTACCGCCCATAACCGAAAGTAATTTATCATGAATCATTACTCTAGTTCTATCCTTAGAAATATTAGAAAAGTCATTATAAAATCTAGTAAATACTCTCATCACATTTCCATCAACAGTAACTTGCCTTTCACCAAAACAAATAGAAGATATCGCACTAGCTGTATATTCACCAATTCCAGGTAATTGAATAATTTCTGAATATCTAGTCGGAAATACTCCTCCATATTCTTCCATAATCATAACAGCGGCACGCTTCAAATTACGTGCACGATTATAATAACCAAGACCTTGCCATAACTTTAATAATTTATCTTCTGAAACATCAGCCAAGGAAGAAATAGTAGGAAGTTCTTTCATAAAACGTTCATAATAAGAAAGGACAGCTTCAATTCTAGTCTGCTGCAACATAATTTCAGATATCCATACATGATAAGGATTTTTATCCATCCGCCAGGGAAGTTCTCTTCTATTTTTTATAAACCAACTTTCTAAATTACTGACATAATCATCCATAAATCTCACCCTTATTTTACTATTATATCATACTTTTTTTCTTCTTTTACTCTTTCTAAAAATATGTTATACTAAGCAAGAAAAAAGGAGAAGCAATGGAAATATCAAAAGAATTATTAATTCAAGCTTACAAAGAACATAAAATAGCCCCCTACGAAGAAAAACTAATATAAAACTTAAGGCAACATACTTTTGAAGGATTACCACTTACAATATCCTTATTTACAAATTTCTTATGTAAGAAAGAATGTTATGTATGTTCTGTAAATTTATCAAGAGGAATGAACCATTTTCATATAGTACATGGAGATATTAATTGCATTGAAAAAAATGATGAATATCCAAATCATTCCTGGGTAGAAAAAGATGGATTTGTCTATGATACAACAGATGGATTCAAATGGGAAAAAAAACTATATTATGAATTATTCCAACCAATAGTATATGAAGTATATGATGAATCATCAGTACAAAACTACCCATTTTATCAAGAAGTAATAAAAAAGACAGGAAAAGAAATTCCTATAGAAAATCTAGCTCTAGTAACGCAATATATAGAAGAATTAGAGGAGGAAAAACCTGGATTTAATCACCATTATCTCCAACGAGAACTAAAATTATGGAGAGAAAAAAATAATATTCAACCATTTTCTAATGAAATAATGACAAAATATAGAAAACTAATGGAAAATAAGCAATAATAAAAGGTGATATCATGTACACTGTAGAAAAAAATCTAAATAAACTAAATCATAATCAACCAACTTTTTTCTTAGACCCTAAAGAACAACAAGAATTAAAAAAGAAATTAAAAAAAGATACATATAAAGTTTATAAACCATATATAGACAGTGAAAAAAACATATTTTATAAAAAAGAAAAACCTAAAGTAATATTATATGAAATAAAATCAAAAACACCTCTAGAGCATCGAGAAATATTAGGAACACTCTTTTCGTTAAATATAACAAGTGAATTATTTGGAGATATTATAATTACGAATAACCATTACTACATCTATATATTAGAAAACATTGCTCCCTACATTAAAAATAACTTATTAATGATTAAAAACTCACACATAGAATTAATAGAAAGACCACTAGAAACATTAAAAAGCTATAAAAAAGAATTCGAACAGATAGAACTTATTGCCTCTAGTAATAGAATTGATACTGTTATCGCAAGACTAATACAAACAAGTAGACCAAATGTTTTAGAAAAAATAAAAAATAAAGAAATTATGTTAAACTACGATATTTTAAAAAACAACTCTTACCTATTAAAAGAAAATGATATTTTTAGTATTAGGCGATACGGTAAATTTCAATATATTGGAATAAAAAAAGAAACCAAAAATAAAAACTATATAATTGAATGTAAAAAGTACAAATAACCTATTTGTACTTTTTTTGTATATAACATAACTCCATTTTACTTATTTTGAAAAACAAAAAAAAGCACCCATAGTGCTTTCACAAATTTTATTTATCCACACTTTGAAATAATTTTAATAAAGATTCCTTTTTCATAGTATCAGTAACAATATCTAATTCAATTTCATTATTAACAAAACTCTCTTTTGCGATATCATCACTCATCGTAGAAATATTTACACTTTTTCCTGTCTTTTTACAACCTATTCTTCTCTTTTCTTGATGTTCATTAACATATCGAGAAACCACTTCTTTTAATTCTACTAAGCTAACATATTCTCCAGTAGTAAGAGAAATTCTTTTTTTATTATGACCTAACATAATATTACCAGTTCTCATACTATTACCATTAGGATCAGTAACATAAACACTCTTATCTTGCCTTCAAGGCCCCAAAAACCAATTTACTAATAGGTCCTAAAACAACTTCTATTTGTTCTTCTGTATATCCTAATTTCTTTAATCTTTCATATTCATATTCATATTCATTTGCATCATTCATAATCAACATCCACAATTTTCTACTTTCTTATCTTATGAATAAATTTCATTAAATAATAGTGCCAGGTAATAGGAAGTTCAAACTCACCAATTAACTCCTCAACAATACCATTAAAACCACGTTTAAATTCATAGATTCCATAATCTTTTGGATGTTCATTAATATTCGCTGGAATCCCATAAAAGTTATGCTTTTTAAATTCATGTTCTATACCATACTGTATCATCATCCACTGCAATAAATACTGAGAATTAAACTTCATAAACTCTTCATAATTACCACTAGATAAATATATTATTTCTGGTTGAATAATCATAAACATAGAACCAGATAATGTAATAACATCCGTATTTTTCTCTATCCTAATATCCTCTGCTTCTTTAATTCTCTTCTCATAAGAAGCAATTTCATTTTCTAAGTTTTTCTTTTGACCTTCATTATATTTCGCATCACTAAGCTTAGACAACTTATCTTCTGCCAACTTTTTATCTTCTTCTAATTTCTTCTGATACTTTACTAAATCTAACTCTGTAACATAATACTTAACTTCACCTTTATTATGAAAAAGCTCATACATCTTTTGATAGTAATCTACACTACGAATAGAAAAATTTTTTCTCTCTCCTGTCTCCACCATAATATTTTGAAATCGATCCAATTCATCATATCCTAATTCTTTCACAGTAATACCAATTTTTTCAGTCTTACGAATCGTATTTCTAGTATTTGGTTTCATCTCTTTTAATATTTGTTCACAACTTTTTCCTTCCAATGGTAAAGAAAACATCCAACCAACTTGTTCCATATCTGGAATACTTACTTTTTTAAATCCTAAACTTTCTAAATGAGAAACAACCGTACTATGATTTATACCATTTTCTACTATATTACCATCAATATCTCTTTCTTTATAAATAACATAAGGATCCATTCTAAAAATATATCCACGATGTTTTTTTACAAAACATGTAATCTGCTTTAAAAAATATTCTAATACTTCTTTATCCTCAAAATCTGCAAGTACACCTCTAGGAGAATAAAATTCATATTTACCAAAATGACGTTTATGAGAAACAAGCATCGCTGCAGCAATTAATTTCTTTTTATCTTCTACTCCAACAAAGTAAACATCCCAACCATTACTTTTTCGTAAACTACCAATTTCTGGTGCAGATAAAAATGTTTTTAATGGATGATTTTCCCAAAAAGTGCGATATTTTTCTTCTGTAATTTCTATAAATTGCATACAATCACCTTCTCTATTAGTATATATGAAAAACTACTAATTATCAAATATCCTACTTACGAACAGAAAATAATTTCTTTCGTTTACCATAATAAACGTCTTCTACTTTTCGATAAACCACTTTATCCTGATCAAGAAGTGTAAGAATAAACATTAAAACAACAATAATAAGAATAACTATGACTAAAAAAAGGGCAAAACTGAATTTTTCTTGTCTCGGAAGTGTAGTATCTAAATAACTATTTGTTAAATAAGTATTAAAATTATCATTAGTAATAACAACTTCATTTTCTGCAGGTACAAAATTAGTAATATTTTGAATTGCTAACTGTTTCAACTCATCATCTATAACAACTGGATAACCATAAACTTTCACTGGTTCAGGAACTTCAGTCGTTCTCTCATAAGTATAATCTATAATATCTTTATATTTAGAATAATCATCTTCATCGATAGCTACCAAATAAGTATGCCACTGTCCAGTATCTTCTTCCTCAATAACAAAGTGAATCTCTTTCTTTGAATTTTCATAATAAGCAAATTTTTCACTCATCTTAGAAATAGTAATATAAGTATAATCCTCTACACTATCTGCTGAACTCCAAGGCAAAATCTTTTCTTTTTCGTGATACAACTGATAAATACAAACAACTAATATCGTAATAACTATCAAATAAATAAGACAAATAAACGTCTTAAAAATAAGTCTTTTTTCATATAACTTTTCATGAATCGGATGATTTGAATTTTTCTTAACATTAAATATCTTCGTCATATACTTCCCTCTATTATATAATAACATAAAAAAATAAAATTAAATAATAAAAAAGACTATTTAAATAAATAAATAGTCTGGCTTTTGATAAGTCTCATTATAATCCTTATCTTTCATATACTTATCTACAAGAACAACTTGTTCTGCTTCTAAACTTTTAGGAACATCAATAATACGTTGATTTCTAGATCCTCTAAAATAAATATCATAGCTTTTCTCTTCTTGAAGAAATTTTCCATCTACCAAAACATCCACTTGATCAAGTAAACGTCTCATCTTTGGATTAAGTAACATTTGTTCATAGGTAAATCCCGTATAACACCACACATTAAGTCCCATCTCATGTGCGGCTTTACTAATTTCATAGCAAGCATCACTCTGACATACAGGATCTCCTCCAGAAAGAGTAATACCGTCCTGATTTTTAAGTTTTTTCAACTCATTGATGACATCTTCTACTTCAATCAAAGCGCCACCATCAAAATCCCAAGTACTAGCATTATGACAACCAGGGCAATGATGTGGACATCCTTGTGTCCAAACAACAGTTCTTACTCCTTCTCCATCCACAATAGAGTCGGGCTGCAAATAAGCAGCCAACCTAATTTTCATTTTTTTACTTATCCTCTTTCATAATTTCTTTTAATCCAGTATGTTTTACACGATCTCTTTCTTCAGCACGTTTACCATTATTAAATCTAGAAACGTCCCCTGCTAAATAACCTGTAACTCGTCTAATTCTTTCAAATTTTTGTCCTTCACCAATAATTTTTTCCATAATAACACTCCTCTTTTCTTTATTTATTATATATATAAACTATTCACAACAACCTGTATCGATAGATGTAATCTTTTCCATTGGAACCCCCTCAAATTCATGACGTCCACATTTAGGGCATACATCATTAATAACTCCAACATAACCGCATACTGGATCACGATCTACTGGATGATTAACTGCACCATAGCCAAGTCCTGCTTCTTTCATAGCACGTACAACACTTTCAAATGCTTCAACATTAGAAGCAGTATCTCCATCTAATTCAACATAAGAAATATGTCCACCGTTAGTTAATTCATGATATGGAGCTTCTTTTGCTAATTTATCATGAATACTAATATGATAATAAACTGGAACATGGAAGGAATTTGTATAGTATTCTCTATCAGTAACACCTTTAATCTTTCCATAAATAGCTCTATCAATAGAAGTAAATCTACCAGCCAAACCTTCTGCAGGAGTAGCAAGGCAAGTAAAGTTCAAGTTATATTTCTTAGAGTTTTCATTACAACGTTTACGCATAAACTCAATAATTTCTAACCCCAATTTTTGACTTTCTTCACTTTCACCATGATGTTTTCCAGTAAGCGCTTTCAAACATTCAGCAAGACCAATAAATCCAGTTGATAAAGTTCCATGTTTCCAAACTTTTCTAAGTCTATCAGTAGGTTTCAATTTTTCACCATTTGTCCAAACCCCTTGTCCAAGTAAGAATGGAAAATTATAATTATGTTTACTGCATTGAACTTCAAAACGTTCAAGTAATTGATCTCTTACCAGATCCATAATTTCACCAAGTTCTTGATAAAAGCCTTTCATATCAGCTTTTTCTCTCTCTTTTAAAGAAATACCATATTTAATTCCAAGTCTTGGTAAATTAATCGTTGTAAATGATAAGTTTCCACGTCCTGTAACAACCTCATTATCTGGAGAAGTAACATCTCCAATAACTCTAGTACGACATCCCATATAAGCAATTTCTGTATTAAAGTCCCCTTCTTTATAATATTTCTTATTAAAAGGAGCATCAACAAATGCAAAGTTAGGGAAAAGTCTTTTAGCAGAAACTTTACATGCTAACTTAAACAAATCATAATTAGGATCTTCTTTATTATAGTTAACTCCTTCTTTTACTTTGAAAATAGATACTGGAAAAATTGGTGTTTCACCTTTTCCAAGTCCACGGTCTTCAGAAAGTAAAAAGTTCCTAATTACCATTCTTCCTTCTGGAGTAGTGTCAGTTCCAAAATTAACAGATGAAAATGGAACTTGTGCACCAGCTCTAGAATGCATTGTATTTAAATTATGAATAAATGCTTCCATTGCTTGTTGTGTTGCACGTTCAGTCTTTTGTAAAGCCTTCTCATAACTTTTTTCGAAAATTTCATGAATCCTACTGGATCCTTTTTGATAGTCACTAAAATCTTCTACGTTAAGTTCAATAGATTCAACTTTGTCTATTTCACGTATAATACGATCAATATTAATCACAGGAATGAATCCTTCTAAATCTAGAAAATCATAGATTGTTTGTTTAAATTGTTTCTTAAATGTCTTTAAGACCCCTGGTGCTAAATAATAATCAAGCGCCGGAATTGCTTGGCCTCCATGTTGATCATTTTGATTAGCTTGGACTGCGATACAAGCTAAAGATGCATAAGTTGAAATATCTTGAGGTGGTCGAATATATCCGTGACCAGTATCAAATCCATTTTTAAATAATTTTGATAAATCGATTTGACAACAAGTAGTAGTTCCCATAGCTAAGAAATCCATATCATGAATATGAATAGTTCCATTATCATGTGCTTCTGCATATTCTTTTTTCATTAAATAAGCTTTCGCAAATTCCTTAGAAACAGTACCACCATACTGTAACATTGTTCCCATTGGGCTATTTCCATCGATATTAGCATTTTCTCTTTTAGCATCTTCATCATTAGCAGATTTTAATCCTAAATTTTCTAATGATTTTAAAAACTTATGTGTTTTATTATCTCCAAAGAAACTTTCTCTTGACTGATTTCTTCTTTCTCTATATTCAGAAAAAGATTTATAAACATCATCATAACCCTTACTAGAAAGTTCTCCTTCGATATAATCTTGAATTTCTTCTATTTTAAATTTTTTATTTTTTTCTTCTGCGTCTTTTTCAATTTTCTTTAAAACTGCTTGATAAACTTTTTGAATATCTTGAGAAGTATACTTTCTTTCCTTCTCATCTTCTTCAGTATCTACTTCAACACTATCAAACCCCTTTTTGATAGCCAAAGCAATTTTTGCTCCATCAAAAGGAACTTTTTTGCCATTTCTCTTTACTACAATTAGTTCCTCTAAAACATCAGTTACCTCTGCCATTTTTTACCTCCCACATCTTTCTTTCATAAGTCCATTGTAAGTAACAAAAATTCAAAAATCAATAGACAAAAATTAGAAATTTTACCCTCTTTTTCTAAAACTATTGATATATATAGATTTCCTCAAAAAACTTTTTTTGTTCGATTTACGACAATTTACAAAATATAGACATTTTTTTAAATAAAGAAAAATCGTTTTTTATTTTTTTGGATTTTTTTCTACATTTATATTTATATTTTGTTGATTTTTCAACAAATATTAAGTTTATAAAAAAATCTTTTTACATTTTTTGAAAAAATCATTTTTATTATTTCTTTGATTTTTTGCAATTTTTAATCAGTAGATCCAAAGCCGCCAAGACGTTCCCCAGTGGCATTATCATCATCAGTAATTAAAAACTTTTGGAAAATAAGTTGGCCAATAACATCACCCTTTTTTACTTCAATATCATGATCACTGCAATTAAAATAAGCAAAGTAAAAATGACCATCATTATCAGGATTACCATAATAATCAGAATCAATTAATCCAATACCATTAGCCATCAAAAAGCCTTTTTTAGGTCCACTACTACGATTAAGTAATAAATAACATTCATCTTCTCCACAATAAGCTTTTAATCCAGTAGGAATTAAAGTTGGCTTGATACCTGGATAATATTTTGGAATAACAACATCTTCAGCAGCCTCAATATCATATCCTGCTGAATGTTGTGTTTTTCTCACTGGAATATGTATATCCTTATCTTCATAACCTTTTACAATTTCAAAACCTCTTTGTCTCATAATTAAACTTCTCCTTCTATCATTTTACTATTATCAATATATAACACCTTTTTATCTTCTTTTAAACTTCTAGGAACATCAATAATTTCCTGATTACTACTTCCTACATAATGAATTTTCTCACTTGCTAGCTTTAAGACGAATTTACCATCAAGTAATACATCAATATGATGAAGTATCATATTTAAATCTTTATCATTTTCTTTTTCTCTTAGTAATTCATCATAACGATACCCAGTATACAACCATATTGTTTTATTAGGAAATTTATCTTTAATCTCACTAACAAATTCAGCAACCTCTCTACGATTACCCAAAAACAACGGGTCTCCACCTGATAAAGTAATTCCACTACACCAATCATGTTCTAACTCATCAAAGATTTCTTCTTTCGCAGCATCATCAAACACTAACCCATCATCAGGATTCCAAGTAATTGCATTCTGACAGCCAGGACATTGGTGAGAACAACCACTTACCCATAAAACTACGCGAAGTCCTTCTCCATTAAGCATATCTGCCTTAGTAATATTATGATATCTCATCTACATAGACTTCCTTTCAGAAATTTCAGCCATCTTAGCATTATTAAGCATCGTATCGCCATGAACCCTAGAATAAGACAAATACCCGTTCATACGCTCTATCTTAGTAAGATCTGTACTACCACACTTTGGACAAACATCCATATCTAGTTCTTCATGACCACAATGATTACAATAAGATAGTGATAAATTAACTCCTTCATAAAATCCTTTAGCCATAGCACGTTCAATATAAGTAACCATGGCTTTTGTATTATAGCTCAAATTATAACGAACATACTGAATTCTTCCACCTCTAAATAAATCCCAGAATCTATCTTCTAAATCCTGTTTTTCTATTCCAGTAATATCTTCCCATACTCCACAGTGAAAACTATTAGAAACATATTCACGAGAACTAACACCCGGTATTACACCATACTTTTTACGGAATTGTTTAACTTGCAATCCACACAAATTCTCAGCTGGCGTTCCATAAATTGCATATAAAATGTGATCTTCTTTTTTAAATTCCGTAGTCTTTTGATTAATATATTTCATAACATCAAGAGCAAACTGTCCATCCTCAACAATACTCTTACCATTATATAATACTTGCAATTCATTTAAAGCAGTAATTCCAAAAGATGCCGTAGCTGCCTTCATGACAGGCTCAATTGCATCATCTGGTTTTAAATTACCCCCGTAAAATCCTCCTTGACAATAAGCAAGCGGATTAGTAGAAGCTTTTCGTTTCGCAAGATAACGATAAGTTCTAATATGAATCTTACGAATCATTTCTAAATAATAATCTAAAACTTCATAAAAATCTTTTTGTTCTTCACGAGCTTTCGCCAAAATCATTGGTAAATTTAAAGATACAACACCTATATTAAATCTACCAATAAATACTGGTTTATCATTTTTATCAGCTGGCTTTATCCCACCTTTTTCATACCAAGGTGATAAAAATGCTCGACACCCCATAGGTGAAACAATTCTACCATATTTTTTATACATCTCTGGGACATAACCTTCTCCACTTAAAGATAAGTAATCTGGATACATCGTTTTTTCACTACATCGAATAGCTGTAAGAAAACTATCACGAAGAATCCCTCCTTCTCCATGAACTTTCTTATCATATAAAAATACAAGTTTTGGAAACAAAGTCGGTCTCTTAAAACCTTTTTTTCCTTGACCTTCACGATGTACATTCAAGATTGTTTTCGCAATCATTACTGCAAACTCATTAGTATCAACACCAAAACTAAAGGTAACAAAAGGATAATCACCCCGACTAGAGCTAACAGTATTTAATTTATATTCAATACCCTGATAACCCTGTTCACATTCTCGAATAGTTTTTTTCCATGCATACTTATCTGCTTCATCCCTAAACTTACTTCCTTTAATATCTAGATATTCTTGATAATACATATCATAACTCATCTTCGCATATTTCTTTAACACAGTATCTACTTCAGGTACAGTAAATCCACCATACTGCATAGCAGTAGTATTAATGATAACATCCCCCATAACATTAAAAGCAGTTTGTAATGTTTTAGGTTCTGTATACCAAATATTACTCATTTCAAATCCATCTTTTAAGACATTAGCCATATCAAATAAACAACAATTCATCGTATCTCTTCGATAAGCCATATCATGAATATAAATATAACCATCTTTACAAGCTTCTATTTCATTAGCCGTTAAAAAGAATTTTTTATAAAGTTCCTTGTTTAAACTATTATAAATTAAACACCTTTGTGTTGTTACCAATGCACTATCCATATTAGAACATTCTTTATCCCCAATATAAGTAATTGCTTGTGCTCTCTTATAAACCTTATCTAAAATATGAACAATTTCTTTCTTATAGTCACGATACTCCCGATAGCTTTTAGCAACCAAAGGATTAATATCTTCTAGTGCAATTTCACAACAACTATGTAATTGTTCTACAGTAGGGTTACTAGTCTGCGTATTTAGTAACTCTAATACTCTAGAAACAATTTTTTCCAATGCCTCATCAGTTAAATCAACCATAACTCGCTCGGCACTTGCGATAACAGCCTTTTTAACTCTTCCTGAATCAAATTTCTCTAAATTCCCATTTTTTTTAATTACCATAATCTCTTTCGCCATACTTACCTCTCCTCTCTTATCCTATAGATTCCATTCTACTCTACAAAAGAGAAAAACTATTGTTGCATTTGCAACAATAAGAAAAATTTGTTAAAATAGACAAGAAGGAAGGGATAAAAAATGGCTAAAACTCTTGATGAAACAAGACTTTTACAATTCAAAAAAAATTTGTCAAACTGTGTCAATGTCAAACGTAAAACATTTTACAACAAAGATTTAATTTTAAGTTATTCCCCGATAAAAAAGAAAATAGGCTTCATTACCTATGGAAAAGCAAATATAGTAAAGACAGACAGTAACGGAAACACTACAATTATGAGAGATTTAAAAGAAAACGATATCTTTTCTAACTTATTCTTTCAAGAAACAGAAGATGAAATATATATTATTAGTAATGAAGAAACAGAAGTAATATTTATTGACTACTACACGATTTTAAAAAACTGCAATCAAGGATGCCCTTTTCATCATAAGTTAGTTCTAGCATTATTCGACTTATTAATACTAGATAATAAACAACAAAATGAGAAAATAGAGCTATTATCAAAACGTACAGTAGAAGAAAAAATATTATTTTTCTTAAAGCAAAGAATGAATGAAAACAATATTTTTAAAGTAACTACATCTTATAAAGCTATCGCAGAATATTTATTTGTAGATAGAGCTAACCTAATGAGAGAACTAAAAAAAATGGAAAAAAAAGGATTAATAGAAAAAAAAGAAAAGATGATTAAAATTAATGTTTAATTATCTTTTCTTTTACTACTTTAGAAGAAGCATATTTTAAATGTTCTTGATATAGCATTTCATAATAATAAGAATTGGAAGTTCGAAATATATGATATAAATCAGGGTCTTGGTAAACTTCATCTTCTAAAAACAAATGATTTAAATCAACAACGACACACTCCCCTTTAGATAATACAGTTTCGTTACATCCATGTAAACCACGACTTTCCATAGAAAGAGCCAAGGGCTGATAATAATAAAGATTATTATCCTTTAATAATCGACCAATATTCCTCTCTTTAGCATCCAGTCAAATAATACCATACTGACGAAGTTTTTCATATAAAGAATAAACTTCTGATGTAGAAATATTCAAATCCATATCTACTTTCTCTTCTACTTCAATAGTACCACGAATAGATGAAATATCTTCTAAATTAACACGAATAAGCGGCTGCAAAAGATAAGGACAGTTAGGAACATGATAACAAAACCTTTTACCACCAACTTTAATAACTTTACTTCCTATCTCTATAACATCAGAATAAGCTCCCTGTGGAAGACGTTTAATATCGGTATAACTTAACCCCTCTTCATTTAAAATATCGTCTGTTAAAAGACTGATAACAGAAAACAACTCCTTCAACTGTTCTTTTGTATAAATATAACTTAATTGTTTGCCTAATAAATAAAAAATATATTCCTCTTTATTTGTTTCTAAAAAACTATCCAATTCTGGTTTATGACTATAATCAACAAAACTAGGCAAAGAAGCAAGAGTAAAAACACTTTCCCTAGGATATTTTTTTATTATTTCCATAAAATGTTCATTTATATACTTCTTTCTTTGAAATTTTTCAGGAAGATAATAAAAATTATGTCCTAAGTTAGATAATAAAAGAATACATATTATCATGTAAAGATAACTCTTCTAAAACAGGAACAATCATAAAACTATTACATTTGGATAAAACTGTAGAAAAATTATTCTGAATAACTTTACTTACTAGCTCAGTAGGACTTTGTTCATATAAAGAATGAAAAAAAAGAAGGAGTAATATTATAATGTGAAAAAGCATCTTCAAGCTGACTAGAAACAGTATGATACATAAAACTCCTCCTAAAATTAATTTTTATCATACCATATTAAGCCTACGAAAACAATAAAAAAAGATTAGCGAGGAAGTAAACTCAAACTAACCTTTCCTTTTTCTAAAGAAATATCATCAACATAACAATCTACAATATCGCCAACACTAACAACTTCACTTGGATGTTTAATATATTTATCTGTAAGTTTAGAAATATGAGCAAGCCCATCATTATGAAGACCAATATCAATAAACACTCCAAAATCAACCACATTACGAACAGTACCTTGTAATTTCATACCAATAGTTAAATCTTTGATATCTAAAATATCACTACGAAGCAATGGTTGAGGCATTTCATCTCTAGGATCTAAATTAGGTTTCTTTAAAGACAAGATAACATCTTCCAAGGTATATTGATCAGTATTTAACTTTTCTTGGTAACTATCAACATCAATGTTATTTAATCTATCAATCAACTCACTACTACCAATATCATTAATAGTAAACCCTAAGTCTTGAAGTAATGAAACTGCAATATTATAACTTTCTGGGTGAATTGCAGTTTTATCTAACGGATTTTCCCCATCAGGAATACGTAAGAAACCGATCGCTTGCTCATATGCTTTATCTGTAAGTAACTTTTGATCATGAATTTCTTTGCGAGATAAAATTTTACCAACCTTCTCACGATATTCAATAATTTTTTGACATGCCTTCTTAGTTAGCCCAGATACATAACTAAGTAAAGAACTAGATGCAGTATTAACATTAACTCCTACACTATTAACACACTTTTCTACAACAAAATCTAGGGAACTTGAAAGTTTCTTTTCACTAACGTCGTGTTGATAAAGTCCTACACCTATTCCCTCTGGTGGAATCTTTACAAGTTCAGCAAGAGGATCTTGTAATCTTCTTCCAATACTTACTGCACTACGTTTTTCGATAGCCAAATCAGGAAATTCCTCTGCTGCAATAGGAGAAGCACTATAAATAGATGCTCCAGCTTCTGACACAATTACATATTTACAATCTAAACTGTATTCTTTAATCATCTCTGCACAAAACTTTTCAGATTCACGTGAAGCAGTACCATTACCAATCGCAATAATATCCACGTGATAACGTTTAATAAGTTGTACAACAACTTCTTTTGACAAACGAATTCTATCTTCACTATTACTATTTAAAAATGGCTTAATAACCGTAGAATCCAAATATTTACCATTCTTATCAACAACAGCTAGTTTACAACCATTAACAAACCCTGGATCAAAAGCAAGGACAATTTGCTCTTTCATAGGTGGTGTTAAAAGCAATGCCTCTAAATTTTTACCAAAATTATCAATCGCAGCCTCTTCTCCCTTTTCAGATAATTCTGCACGTATTTCTCTTTCAATAGAAGGAGCAATCAATCTCTTATAGGAATCATCAATGGCTTCCCTAATGCTATCAACAACAAATGATTTTTTATTTTTAATTATTTTTTTCTCTAAAAAGTCAAGAATTCCCTCTTTATCTACATCAATAGAAACTGTTAATACTTTTTCTTTTTCACCTCGATTTAATGCCAAAATACGATGAGGTTTAATCCATTTTACAGGTTCATTATAATCGTAATACATTTCATATATTTTATTCTCATCTAAAGCATTTTTCTTTATCCGAGACACAATAATACCATTCTTATAAAAATAACTACGAATCCATTTACGATAACTAGCATTATCACTAATCCATTCAGCAATAATATACTTAGCTCCAGTAACAGCATCTTCAACAGACTTTACTTTATCATTGACAAACTTACTAGCCATATCGCTAAAACTTCCATTCATAGGAAAACTCATCAACATTTTAGCCAGTGGTTCTAAGCCTAATGCTATAGCTTCTGTTGCTTTTGTTTTTTTCTTTTCCTTATAAGGACGATACAAATCTTCTACTTCAACTAATTTAGTACAATTCATAATAGAATTTTTTAATTCCTCAGTAAGCATACCTTTTTCATCAATTAAACGAATAACATCTTCTTTTCGTTTTAATAAATTAACTTGATATAAATAAACTTCATTAATAGAACGTATTGTCTCCTCATCCAATGCTCCAGTTGCTTCTTTTCGATATCTAGCAATAAAAGGAACAGTATTTCCTTCATCCAACATTAATAAAACAACTTCTACTTGTTTATCTGTAATATTTAAATTATTAGCAATCTCTTTAATAATAAATTCATTCATCTAACTTCCTCCATCTAGCATAGCAAAATTATTTTATCACAAAACAAAAGAAAAAGGAATAAAAACTATTCCTAATACCCATACCTTAAGATTTCAAATGTAGTATTATAAGAAACTTCATCTAAAGAAGCTTCAGACTCGCTAGCATAAAGCAAATCAAATAAATGACTTTTTCCAAATCCAACTGCTCCACCACGATCTAAGACAATACCAATAAATTCAGATAATCTAGAGTTCTTAACTCTCACAATAGTACCATACGGATAAGACCTATCTCCTGCTAAAATACGAACCTTTCCATATACTGAATCAGAATAATAAATATTCCCATTTCTAACATCCATCCCACTAGCCAGTAATCCACTACATCCCACACAGTCAGGACCATATCCACTAAGACTTCCCACTTGAGTCTCTAACACATCACTCGTTACTTTCTGTGGACTAGAAGATACTTCTTCAGTAATAATATTCTTCTCGTCATTGATTACTAAATCTTTCTTATCAGCATCCTCTTCAACAATATCTATCTTACGATTTTCATCCTTATTATCTTCATCACTAATCTTTTCATCACAAGAAAAAATATCCGAACTTTTAAGCTTTTTAATATCTAAATCAGTTGAAACAAATACAGGACTCATACTTTGTATACCAACAATAGTAATATAACCAATGATTCCGATAATTAAAATAAAATTAAGAACATAACTGAAAATTTTCATAAAAAAACTCCTTGTGAATATAACTATAACATATTTACAAAGAGTTGACAATAGATTGACAAAAATTACCAATTGTAAAGAATGTAAACTATTTTATTTCACACTCATAACCACTCATTTCCATTACCCTTTGAACTTTCTTATATCCATCACCCTTTTTAGCATTTGGAGAAACTCCTCCGGCCTCAGAAAAAGCAGTAGTAATATTTGTAGAGTCAAACCGCGCTAAACTAAAGAATTGAGTTTCTAGCATTTCTTCATTAGACAAATCGCAGTCGACAGTAACTCCAGAAATAGAGCTTGCTGTTTGTTGCAATAGCTGACATTGTGCATTACGTTGATTTAAATAATCTGCTTCCCCTTGAATTAAAACCTTATGTTCTAAACTATCAATTTCTCCATGATCAAAGGAATAAGTTTCTGTATATTGATAACTATTCCCCAAATCATCCCCCTCTAGAGTACAAACCAAATCACCTACAGTAATTTCATCTATTGCTTCCTCTGTGTCATTAGAAAAAAGCTTATCAAATAAATCTTCAGAATAAGGAAGCACTACAACAGTCCCTAAGAGAAAAAGAAAAGCAATAACCAACAATATAGGTTTAGAAGATTTTTCATTAGAAGAAGATGAAGTTTCAGAAACAGAGTTATTAGTATCACTTACTCCATTTTCATTTTGTGGATGTTTTAATGAAGATTTAGCCACAGAATGCACTTTTGTAGCATGAGAAGAAGCCACAAAAATAGAATCTGGAGAAATTCTAGGAGAATTAGCAGTCGTACCAACAACATTAGACTTAGAAGCAAATGGTGATACTTGAGTGGGCTCATTAGAGGTATCATTAGGGTGAGATATTTTAGCCTGACTATCAGTGCCATCTACAGGTCCCATACCACTAGGAACTACAGGAGCATCTACCGCAGAAGTATTTTGCACAGGTATAGATTTAGATGGAGTCTCTAATAATTCAATATCTTCATCTTGATTCATAATACATCACCTCAACTATGTCTCTCACAAGTATAATTACTTGCTTTCATTTCTTTTTCTATTTCATTAATATCTTGTCCATACTTATAATTAGGATAAGTACCACCGGCTTCTAAATAAGCAGTAGTAACCAAGTTTGATTTTAAGTCTTCATAATCCAATTTTTGAACATTCTCATAAACACCATTAGATAAACTACAAGAGACATCTACCCCGTTTAAACTAGCCGTTTGTTGCTGTAATAAATCACAAGAAGACTTCATTTCAGAGAGTTCAATAGCATCTAAATTTTGATCTCCCTTGGTAGTCGCTGAAAAAGTCAAACGATACATTTTACTATCTTTAAAATTAAAATCTGCCTCATAATAATAATCATATTTATCATCGCTGGTATTCATAGTACAAGTAAGAGTACCCGTGGTAATTACTGAATCCCCTTCTTGTTTTTTACTAGCCATATAATTAGAAACAAAAGAACTAATCTCTGGTAAAAAAGCAACCATCCATATTAATAAAGCAAAGAGTATAAAAGTCATATAATACTTAAAATTACTCTCTTTCTTAGTCTTCTTATTAGTATCCGTTTTTGCATTATCAACAGTTTTAGTCTTCATATTCTGATTTGTAGAAGATGGCTTCGGAGTAACCACCTGAGAAGGAGGAGATACTTTTTGTTGTGAAGTAACTACTTTAGGTGTAGAAGAAACAACTGATGATGGAGCCGAAGCTGTTTGGGACACAACTTTCGTCTGAGCAGGTGAAGCAGGCGCAGAAGACACAGGCTGTGCTACTTTCTTCTGTAAAGCAACATCTTCTTTTACTTCAGGCTTCTTCTTTTTCGTATCAATTCTTGCTTGTGCTTTTGCTTTTTTTGCATCTTCCTTAGCCTTTTTTGCACTTTCTCGTGCTTCTATCTTTGTTCTTTTAGCAGCTTCTTTTGCTTCTTGTTTTGCTTTCTTTGCATCAATTCTAGCTTGAATTTTAGCTTTTTTAGCAGCTTCTTTTGCTTCTTGTTTTGCTTTCTTTGCATCAATTCTAGCTTGAATTTTAGCTTTTTTAGCATCTTCTTTTGCTTTGATAGCAGCTTCTTTTTCTTCTTTTTTACGCGCTAATTCTAATCTTTCTTGTTCCGCTCTTACCCTTGCTTCTTCTTCCAAACGTTTTTTCTCAGCAATTTGTCTTTGTCGTTCAGCTTCCGCCTCAGCCTTTTTACGTTCCGCTTCTTCTTTAGCATGCAACTCACGTCTTAATGCCTCTTCTTTTCTTCTTTTTACTTCAGCCATAACTGCTTTTTTCTTTTTTTCTTCTTCTTCCAATTTTTTCTTTGCCTTTTCAGCAGCAATCTCTTGAGCATTATTTTTTTGAGACAAAGCTGCTTCTTTAGCACGTTCCATTTGTTCAACTAACGCAACTTGATCTCCACTAATAACTGCTAAAACATCTTCAGAAGAAATTAAATCTTTTTCAGGTGGAGTTGCATTTTCAACATTCGCAACAGTATTTTCTGCCTGCTTTTTATCATTCATAGTATCACCCCTATATTCTATCTTAAACTATCTATTTGTACTTGAAAATCATCAAATCCAATAATATAACTACCAGAAGTAAGAATATCACACTGTTGACACATATTTTTAGTAGTATTATCAACTCCCCCATCAACATTAATAACTGCCTTAGAATGATAAGAATCAAGTAAATTTCTAACTTCTGTAATCTTATCTTGTGATTCAAGAATAAATGATTGTCCACCTTTTCCAGGCTCAACACTCATAACTAAAATCATATCTAATAATGGCAAATAAGGAACCAAATTCTTTACCGGTGTATTCGGTTTAATAGCAAGACCACATTGAATCCCATAACTTTTAATAAGTTCTAGATTTTCTTCAATATTATCCATCGTTTCTACATGAAAAGTAATAAATTCCGTATTTAATTCTGCATATAATGGAATATATTTTTTAGGATTTTCAACCATCAAATGGACATCTAATCTTTTATTTGTAAACTTATATATATTTTTCATCTCACTAAAAGGCATAGTTTTATTAGGAACAAACTTTCCATCCATAACATCTACATGAATAAAATCAACATCTGTTTCATTTAATCTTTTTAAATCTCTAGGAATATTAGAACTACTTAAAAACGATGCACTAATTTTCATAATGAATATCCTCCTCAATAAAATTCAAATAATTAAGATAGCGACTCTTCATTATATTATTATCTTCTACTGCAGCTTTTACCTTACATTCTCCTTCTTTGGTATGTAAACAATCCTTAAAAGGACAAGGATAACGACTAAATTCTATAAAAGCATCTCGAATATCTTCCTTAGAATAATTATGAAAATCTAAAGCCGAAAAACCAGGAGTATCCATAACTTTACCACCAAAAAGTTCATATAAAGTAACAACTCTAGTAGTATGTTTACCACGACCTAAAGCAAAAGAAACATCTCCAGTTTCTAAATTCCAATCAGGCTTTAATTTGTTTAACAAAGTACTTTTTCCAGCACCAGTTTGTCCAGTAAATACACTAGTTTTATCTTTTAATAATTTTTTTATTTTATCTAACTCACTATTATAAACAACAATATATCCTATACTTTCATAATAATCTAATGCTTTTTTTATTTCTAAAAACTGATTATCACCAATTAAATCTCTTTTGGTAATACAAATAATAGGACGAACAGAATGTAATTCCATAAGAACAAGTAACTTATCAAGTAAATTGAAAGAAAAATCAGGAGAAACCAAACTAGTAATTAGAAAAGCTTGATCTATATTACTAACTTTAGGTCTTAAAAACTCATTTTTTCTAGGTAAGACTTTTTCTACCAACAATTTATCTTTATCAAACTCTACAAAATCGCCAACTAAAGGCAATATTTTTTCTTTCCTAAAAATACCCCTGCATTTACAAGGATATATTTTGTCTCCCTCTTGTACAAAATGTAAATCACTATGAACTTTTACAATCTGTCCTCTCATATTCTCCCCCTATTCTGTATCAGTACTAGGTGTTTTTATATTCTCATCACCTGGAGTTGTAGGTGTTGTAGGTTTTGGCTGTTCTGCCGGCTTTCTAGCAATAGTAACAGTAAACGTTTGACCTTTTACAATCGGACTACCCTTAGCTCTAGACTGATCAATAATCTTACCTTCTTCATAAGCAGTAGTATCTTGATATTCTACTTTAATAGTTAATCCATATTTATCACAGAAAGCTTCCGCATCAGCTAAACTCCAACCTTCTCCTGCCATATCAGGGAAAGTATCCACAATATTTGGAATATACAAAATGATAGAGTCTCCCTCTTTTACTTCACTTCCTGCCGCTAATGACTGACCAATAATCTCTTGTTCATCATATTCTCTATCACTAGCATCTACATCTCTTTTTTCAATACTAACATCTAAACCATATTGCGTTTCTAAAATAGTCTGAACCTCAATATAATTTTGTCCAGTATAATCTTCAATTTCAAAAGTCTCTTCTCCAGTAGATTTATAAATAGTAATTTTAGTACCTTCTTTTACACTTCTACCTTTGCCAGGATCAGTCTTAACAACTCTTCCCTTTTTCACTTTAGAAGAAGCAACATTTTTAATATTAGTTCTAACTTCTAGGTCTAAATCTTGAAGCTTCTTTTCACATTGACTAACTTTTAATCCTTGGCAATTTGGAATAGTAACATTTTTTGGTTTAGTAACAGCAGGAATAATAAAAGCTACTGTAATAATACCAAGAACTAAAACACCAAAAATAATAGATAAAATAATAATTATTATTTTACGTTTTTTATCACCACTATCTTCAATTTTAGTAGCAATAGGTTCTTCATCTTCATCATCACTATTTTTTTCTAAATCTTCTATCTTTTTTAAATTTTTAGTAGAATCATTTTCATGTTCTGGATAAGGATACTTATATGGTGCCTCATTAATACGATCATCATCAAGCGCAGTAAGCAAATCTTCATGCATACTTCTAGCATCATCATATCGATTTTTAGGATTTTTTGCGGTTGCTTTTAAAATGATGTTCTCTATACTCTGTGGAATAGAAGGATTATCCTCTTTTACACTAGGAAGTGGATCCCTCATATGTTTTAAAGCAATCTCAACAGCATTATCTCCCTTAAATGGTAAACTTCCAGTAAGAAGTTCGTAAAAAATAATTCCCATAGAATAAATATCACTTTTAATAGTAGAACCTTTTCCACTAGCCTGCTCTGGAGGCAAATAATGAACAGATCCCATAACAGAATTAGTTTGTGTCAACTGTGTAGCATTTAATGCCATAGCAATACCAAAATCTGTTATTTTAATTTGTCCATCATCTTTAATCATAATATTCTGTGGTTTTAAATCACGATGAATAATATAGGAATCATGTGCATGAGCCATACCATCAGTAAGCTGCAACATAATATCAATAGCTTCAGATAAGGTAAGACTTCCTCGTTTTTTTAACAATTGTTTTAATGTCTTTCCTTCTACATACTCCATAACAATATAATAAATACCATCATCTTCACCAACATCATACATCTCAACAATATTAGGATGTGCAAGACTAGATGCAGATAATGCTTCACGCTGAAAACGTCTAACAAATTTCTCATCACTAGATAAGTCTCCACGTAAAATTTTGATTGCTACATTACGATCTAGTATTGTATCATAGCCAAGATAAACATTGGCCATACCACCTTCACCAATAGAACGAATAATCTCATAACGATCATTTATCTTTTGCCCCTTTGTAATCATTACTCGTCACCTTCTTCACTACGAACTAAATAAGCAACCGAAATATTATCAGTACCCCCACGATTATTTGCTTTTTGAATTAATCGAATCACTTTATCTTCAACATCTAAATCAGTAAGTAACACTTTTTCTATTTGATCTTTATCTAGCATATTAGTAAGTCCATCACTAGAAAGAAGTATTTCTGTAATATCCATATCACAATCAAAAATATCAACTTCTACATTTGTTGCTGCACCAAGCGCTTTCATTAATACATTCTTTTTAGGATGTACACTTGCTTCTTCTTTTGTAAGTTCACCCGCACTAACTAATAAATTAACTAACGTATGATCATAAGTTACTTTATGTAGTTTTTCATCTTTCATAACAAAACCACTAGAATCTCCTACATTTCCAAATAATAAATAGTCTTTCGTAAGAATGGCAAGTACCAAAGTAGTACCCATACCCTTACTTTCTGGATGTGTTTTTTCATGTTGAAAAATCAATGTATTGATTTCACTAAACGCATCTCTAATCCAATTAACCGCATCCACCTTACTCATATTCAAAAACGTCTCTTTAAAATATTTACCTAAATACCCTATCGCAATAGAACTAGCAACTTCACCTGCAGAGTGTCCACCCATTCCATCAGCAATAGCCATCAAATAATCATCATTTTGATTTTTTACAATAATAACGCTATCTTCGTTATGACTACGTACTTTTCCTGCATCTGTTAAATAAAAAGATTTCATAACTCCTCCTTCTTACTTCTAAGCTGTCCACAAGCAGCACTAATTTTGCTACCAAATTCTCTTCGGATTGTAACATTAAGTCTATTCTTCTTAAGTATATCATAAAACTTCATAAGTTGAACAGTACTACTTCTCTTAAATTCTAAATTATTTGTTTCATTATAAGGAATCAAATTAACATAACAATTAAGATGTCCAACCAAAGAAACAAGTTCTTTAGCACACTTCTCTGTATCATTAATACCAGCAAGCATAATATATTCAAAAGTAAGTCGACGATTTGTCTTTCTTAAATATATTTCTAAAGCAGATATCAACTCTTTCAAAGGATATGCTTTATTAATCGGCATAATTTGATTTCTTAACTCATCAGTAGGAGCATGAAGACTAATTGCCAAATTAATCTGAAGTGGAAAATCACTAAACTCCAATATTTTAGGTACAATACCACAAGTAGAAACTGTAATATGACGAGCACCGATAGCTAAACCCTTAGGATGATTAATAATCAAGAAAAAGTCTAACAAATTATCATAATTATCAAACGGTTCTCCAATTCCCATCACTACAACATGACTAACTCTAGCTCCCAAATCTTCTTCAATCATCAAAAGTTGAGTAACCATCTCCCAAGTCTCGAGATTACGAACCTTTTTTCTTCTACCAGACTCACAAAATCTACATCCCATATTGCAACCAACTTGACTAGAAATACAAACACTATTTCCATAATCATGTCTCATTAAAACAGCTTCAATATGTTCATGATCTGAAAGCTCAAATAAATACTTGCAAACATCAACATCTCTCTCTACTTGAACAAGTTCTAGTTTAGAAAAAGAAAAATCTTTAGATAGTTGTTCCAACATTTCTTTTTTTATATCTGTAACTTCAGAAACTGAAGAAATTCTTTTTTCATACAACCAAGAAAACAACTGATCCGCATGAAACTTCTTAGAACCGTGATTAACAAAATATTCTTCTAATTTCTCCCTAGTTAAATTATATATATTCATCGTATCACTCCAATATCTATATTATACAACAAAAAATATGAAAAAACATCAGAAAAAAGAAACCTATACTGGTTTCTCAAATTCTTTAATATCACCAAAGTTAGAGTAGGATGCCACAAAACGAAATTCACTACTAGCAAGTCCTTTATATTTAGCATAACTATCTAAAGTATACTGAATTTCTACTACCTCTCCATTTTCATTTTTCTTTAACTGTATAGAATTTACAGGATCATCTAAATCTACTTCTACTCCATCTAATATTTTAACCAAAGTAGTAGAAGTTATTTGTAAATTAATGATTTCTTCTCCTGTAGCAAGTTCTGTTTTAGAAACATAGGTAGAAGAACGAATTAAATTATCAATCGTAGAAACATCCGTAAGAGAAAACAAAGGATAAGGAGCATCACTCTTAATCCAAACACCGTTCTGATTTCTCATAAATAAATTATCTTGCTGATAATAACTAATAGTCCCATCACTAAACAAAGCCTTTTTTTCATAATGTTTACCAGAATAAGTAGTAATGAATTGATCAACAGAAAACTGATAATTAAAGTTATAATTTCCTTCTTCGATAGATGATAAATCATAAGAAAAATTACCAATCTTGAGGTCAGTACTACCAAGAACAGGTCCTTGTCCTCCAATACGAGCAATCATAGAAAGTACAATAAAAAATACAAAATAAATACCAAAAAACAAAACAGCCTTACCTTTAGGAGTGCGAATAAACTCTAAAACTTGTTCTTTATTTATTTTATTCTGATTCTTTTCGTCCATAAGCTACCTTCCCAATATAATCATCTTTCTTAATTCCATTAACAAAACTACTAGCAAGCATTCTCTTTTTTCCATTTGGCTTAATATCTATCAACACAAGCTCATAATCTTTAGTAGCAATACCAATACCGTCTTTATAAATATGTAAAACCTCTCCAGGTCTAGCATTACTAGTATCAATCTTTTCTATTCTCGCCATATACACCTTAAATTCCTTCTCACAAATAGTACAAGAACTACCAGGAAAAGGATTAAGTCCACGAATTTGATTGAATAACTCTCTACTAGTTTTTGAAAAGTCAAGATATTCTTCTTCCCTCTTAATATTATAAGCAAACGTTACTTCACTAGTATTCTGCTTAACTCTCTTGGCACTTCCATCAAAAATAGAAGGCAAAGTAGAAAGCAATAACTCTTTTCCCATAATTCTTAATCTATCATGTAACGTTTCCATAGTATCAGAATCTAAAATTTTAGTTTCAGATTGAGAAATAATATCCCCACTATCCATAGCCACGTCCATATACATAATTGTAATACCCGTTTTATCGTAGCCATCAATAATTGCCTTATGAATTGGAGCACCCCCTCGAAGCTTAGGCAACAAGGAAGCATGGACATTAATGCAACCATACCTTGGATAATCTAACATCTCTTTAGGTATAATCTGTCCATAAGCACAAGTAATAATAATATCTGGTTGAAGATTCAAAATATCTTCAAAATTATTACGAATTGTTTCAGGTTGAAAAACCAAAATATCATGTTCAAGAGCCACTTTTTTAACAGGAGAAAAAGAAATCTCCTGCTTTCTTCCAACTTTACGATCTGGTTGAGTAACAACACCTACTACTTGATAATTATCAATTAATCCTTCTAATACTGGAACACTAAAATCCGGAGTTCCCATAAAAACAACTCTTATATCTTTCATAATATCACCTCTACTGATATAGCATAATAATACTAGCAAGCACCCCTAATAAAATAAAAAGGGACCCAATGAGTACCAAAAAAGATACTTTTCCATCTTCCGAATGTTGCTCCGAAAAAACCGTAGGCAAAACGATTTCCACGTCTGTTGTTTCTTTTTCTATAATAAACTCAGAATAGGGAATAACAACAAACTCAATATCCTCTTTAGGAATCGGCTGATTCCAAGCTAAACTATCTATTTTATAATCCATAATTTGAGAAGCTAACGAACTAATGTCTGTTTCTTTATCAAGAAAAAATTCTTGCATTCCCTGTATCTTATCTTTAGAAAAATATTTTCTTTTAACCATCATAATAGTAGGTAAAGAATCATTTTGTCGCAACAACTTCCACTGATCATTACATAATTTTTCAATTTGCTTACTATCTTCTTCATCGATTTCTTTTAACTTTAAAGTATGATGCAACTCTTTAAAACAACCAATATAGTCCCTCTTTGCATAACTATTAATTTCAGCTTTCTTAGAAGTTGGAGGACATAAAAATGAAGAAAAATAAATAGGACTATAAGTAGCATAATAACAAGCCATAACAAAATCATCGGTAAAAGAGACATAATCATGTCTAAAATCCATATTCTTTAAAAAAGAAGAATATTTTTCTTGTAATTGTTCAAAACGAGAGTATAAATTACAATATTTTTGTGGAACAAAACCATTTTGCTTAATATCTTCAACATAAGAACTAGACACACCATGATATAAATACCCTTCTACAATATATTTTTGATAAATATATTCTAAAATCTCTTTTCGATATTCTTCAATTTTATTCTTATACCCTAACTTTTTAGCACAAAATTTAACTAATATCTTACAAATACCATCATGAATATCATGAAAGTTATCTATTTTATACCATAATAAATCCAAATGATGAACAAAATCCGCTAAACACTCCTCTTCCCCAATAATAATTTGATACTTAATAAGCGCATCAAAAAGTAAAAAGAATGGTTGCTCTAGCCCAGAAAACTTCTCATAATTAATAGAATCTTTTTTCTTCTTATCATGATACCTAGGATTTTCTGAAACCTTTTTCAACAAATCTCTAACTTCTTTTTCTGAAAAAATAGAAGAAAACATCTACATCACACCCCTAATTAACGGAACCATATTACAAAATAATACCCAGCTCCTAATACAATAATAATAAATAAAACAATTAAAATAATCCGAATTACTGGATTATTAATATCCCAATAATCGTCATAAGTTTTTTTACTATGATCCATCAAATTTTGAAATTCTTGACTATTCTTTTGATTAACACTATTCTCATGATTTTCTTGTTGTATTTCATTATCAGTTGGTAAAAATCGATTTGCCATAACCATCACCTCTATCATTAACATAAGAATAACATATTTTATTAAAAATGACTAGGATTAAAGTCAATATCCACTCTAAGTTTATGATTATTTTTATAATGATTTTGAATCTTCAATAAAATATCATACAAAACTTCTTCTTTTTTATATTTTAAAATAATTCCATAGCGATAAACATTATTAACTTTAAATACTGCTAAAGTTGTTGGCCCAAGTATGATAGTATGTTCTAAATTGCGTTCTAAAGAACGTTTTATTTTTAAAGACTCTTGAAATAAATAATCGGCTTCTTTTCCACTAATTTTTAAATAACACAAGAAATAAAATGGTGGATATCCTAGTCTTCTACGAATCTTCATCTCTTCTCTATAAAATCCTAAGTAATCATGTTCTTTTACAAAAGAAATAGCATAATGATCTGGGTTAAATGTTTGAATATAAACTTTACCAGTCTTTTGACTTCTACCACTTCTACCAGCAACTTGTGAAAGTAGTGAATAAGTATTTTCACTACTACGAAAATCTGGAATATTTAAACTTGTATCAGCATTAATAACGCCTACTAAAGTAACATCACTAAAATCCAAGCCTTTCGCAACAATCTGAGTACCAAGTAAAATATCATACTCGTGTTCACGAAAAGCATCTATCATTTTCTTATGGGCACCTTTTCTACTAGTAGTATCAACATCCATTCTAAGCACTCTAGCATTAGGTAATAAACTATGAAGCTCTTCCTCTATTTTTTCTGTACCAACACCTAAATCAGATAGTGCTTCTTCTTTACAATGAGGACACACTTTAGGAAGTGGTGTAGCATAGCCACAATAATGACATCGTAACATCCGATTACTTTTATGATAAGTCAAGGTAATATCACAATTAGGACACTTTATAGTCTCATTACAATTTTTACACGTAACAAAAGTAGAAAAGCCACGACGATTTAAAAATAGAATAGCTTGCTCCCCACGATCAATACAAGAAGAGACTTCGCTTAATAAACGGTTAGTAATATGAGCTGCTCCACCCTTAGCCTCTTTATTCATATCAATAATTTCAACACTTGGTAAGCTTTTTCCATTGACTCTATCTTTTAATACCAAAAGCTGATAAACGCCTTTTTCTGCCCTAGCCATAGATTCTAAAGAAGGAGTAGCACTACCTAATAAAACAGGACAAGAATGATACTTTGCTCTCCAAATAGCAATATCTCTAGCATGATATCTAGGATTTTTATCCCCCTGCTTATAAGAATCACTATGCTCCTCATCCATAATAATAATCCCTATATTTTTTAGTGGTGCAAAAATAGCACTACGAGCACCAATAACAATAGATGCTTCTCCTCTAGCAATTCTTCTCCATTCATCATATTTTTCACCCTCAGATAATGCTGAATGAAGTGCCGCAATCTGATTCCCAAAACGATTAGAAAATTGTTCTACCATCTGAGGAGTCAAACTAATTTCTGGAACCAACATAATTGCTGTTTCTCCACGCTTTAAAACTTCTTCTATAATTTGCATATAAACTTCAGTTTTGCCACTACCTGTTACACCAAAAAGTAAAAAAGGAACGTTTTGTTGGTTTTCCAAAACAGAATTAACCACTTTTTGTTGAGAAGGAGTTAAAACCTTTTTTTTATCTTTATTCACCTCATATTTTATTCGATAATCTTCCCTTTTAATTTCCGACAAAACTTTTTTCTCTATCAGAGTAGAAAGAGCAGAGCTAGAAATAGCTAACAGTTCTTTACGAGAAATAGTCTTTTTATCAGAAAACAACTTCAAAATCTTCTCTTGGGCAGATGAACTGGCCAAATAACTTTTATCTGTTAACTCATAAAATGTCTGATATTTTTTAGAAACTAAAACTCCTGCCTTAGCCTTCAAAGCTTTTGGTAACATCACTTGATAAGCACTAATCAATGTAGATAAGGTGGATTTCTGTATCTGTTTTCCTAACAATAACAATTCATCATTTAATACGATGTCACGGTCAAGAATAGAATAAATCTCTTTTAAATCTCTATCACTATTATCTTTAATTTCTAATACAAAACCTTCTAAAGTTTGTCTACCAAAAGGTACTAAAACACGAATTCCAACTTTAACTGAATTTTCTAAATCTCGAGGAACAATATAATCAAAAACTTTATCTACATTTTGACTAGACAATTGCACTAAAACACCAACAACCATGATATTACCTCCTTTTCTATATTATAGCACAAAATAAAAGGTCACCATTGTGACCTAAATAATTTCTATATCATCATTTTTCACATCATGGGAAACATCATCAAATAAAACTTGAGGATCATCTACTAAATCCTTAATTGGACTATTATTATTTTTTACACTCTTTTTCTCTTCAGAATAGGCAATAAAAAACGCAATAAAAGCAATAACCAATAAACATATAATAATAATTACTGGATTCATAGCATCCCCTCTTACTCTAGAACAATCTTAAAATATCATTAAATGTAATCACAATCATCAATAACATTAATAAAAACAAACCTATAGTATGAATCATATTTTCAGTTTCCGGTTTTACTGGAGAACCTTTAATTTTTTCGATAATAATAAACAAAATATGCCCACCATCAAAAGCTGGTAACGGAAGTAAATTAATAAATCCAACATTGATGCTTAAAAAAGCCACTAAATACAAAATATTCATAAGTCCGCCAGAACTTTGATCACCTACAACAGAAAAGATTCCAACAGGACCACTAAGTTGCGAAATACTAATTCCACCAGTAAATAAATAACCAACAGTAACTGCCATCTGCTTAAAAATAGAAACAGTCTTTTTACCAGTAAAAGATAATGCTGGAAGTAATCCTTTTTCCACCTCTTGTTCCATACCAATACCATATTGATAAGTTGTCTCACCATCTACTTTTTTCTTTTTTGGTTGCACAGAATACGTTTCAACTTTTTTATTTTCTTTTTCTACTTTAATATCACTAGCTTCTTCTGGATCAGCAACTGCTAAATACAAACTAATATCATCAGTAGTAGAAATAGAATGACCATTAATCTCTAAAATACGGTCTCCTGCTTCAATTCCAGAAGATGCTGCTGCTGAATTCTTAAGAACAGAACTAACCATAGGTTCCATAGAAGAACCTCCCCAGATAAGACCTATGAAAAATAATAATAAAATAGCACAAATAAAATTATTTCCTGCTCCAAAAAACATAATTAAAAATCTTTGCCAAGGTTTTTTAGCCTGTAATCTTTTATCTTTTGGAACCTTCTTGATTTCATCATCTTCTATATCTTCTCCAGCCATCATACAAAATCCACCAATAGGAATAGCTCTTAAGGTATATTCAGTTTCCTTACCCTTTTTACTCCATATCTTAGGCCCCATTCCTATAGCAAACTCATAAACATATACACCATTAAGTTTTGCCATCATAAAATGACCAAACTCATGAACAAAAACAATAATACCTAAAATTAAAACAAATAATATTAAAGTAATAATAAAATTCATTGGTTGCCTCCTTATAATACACTAGAAAAAATAATAAAAGCTAAAACAACAAAAATCAAACTATCGAATCTATCTAAAATACCCCCATGTTCTGGAATTAAATTAGAAAAATCTTTTTTATCATAATATCTCTTAATTGATGAAAATACCAAATCGCCTAACTGTCCAACTAAAGATAAAATGATTGTTACAACAACAACAAAAGCTAAAGAGATAGACGGATTAATAACAGTAACATAAAATGCTGTTGCAACAAAGGTTCCAACAAAAACCCCACCAACTAAACCCTCAATTGTTTTCTTCGGAGATACAGTAGGACATAATTTATGTTTTCCAACCAGCATACCGGTAAACAATGCAAAAGTATCAGTAATTGTTGTAATAAGTAATAAGTAAATAATATACATAATGTCATAATTACGACAAATAATAAGTAAATTAAAACTCAATCCAATAAACAATACAGAGCCTATCAAAAATAAAGCATCATTTAAATTATACTTCTTAAAGTTATGAATAAATACCATAGGAGATAAAAATGCAAAAATCATAAATGCCACAACTCGATAATCCATAGTATAAATAAAATCGATAGATTTAAAATGAGATAGTGAAAAGAAAACTACCATAACATAAGCAAAAACTTTCATTAAAAATGGAAACTCTTTTTTACTTTCTCGAATATGAATCAATTCATATAATCCCATAATAGCAAGTAAAGACATAAAAATAGCAAATACTTTACCACCAATAATTAATAATGGAACAAAAATAGCTATCATCAAAATAGCACTTAATATTCTCTTTTTCATGACACATTCCCTCCAAATCTACGATTTCTTTTATTAAATTCTACGATTGCATCCTTAAAATCATTCGTTGTAAAATCCGGAAAATAAGTTTTAGGAAAATAAAATTCCGCATAACTAGCTTGATATAACATAAAGTTACTAAGTCTAAGCTCGCCACTAGTACGAATAACATAATCTAACGGTGGTAAATCCTGATACAAATTATCATGCAATGTATCCAATGTAATATCGTAAATATTTAATTTTCCATCAACAACTTGTTGTGCTATTTTTTTAGTCATATCTAATATTTCAGTCTGACCACCATAATTAAGGCAAAGATTAACAACAGCTTCAGTATTATTTTTAGACTCCTCAGTGATTCTATCCATAGCATCTAATACTTTAGCAGGAAGAGGCTCTCGTCTTCCAGAAAAAACAACTTTAATACCGTTCCTCATAAGATCTTGAAACTCATCTTTATAAAGTCTAACAAATAAGTTCATTAAATAATCAACTTCTTTTTTTCCTCGTTTAAAGTTTTCTATAGAAAAAACATAAAGAGATAAATATTTTAATCCCATTTCTTTAGCATAAATACAAATTTCTTTTAAACGATGAAAACCAGCTTTATGGCCACCACTTCTAGACAGTCCCCTCTCTTGAGCCCATCTACCATTGCCATCAACAATAATTCCTACATGTGTAGGGATAATTAATTCTTCATTCATTATTCTTCTACCTCAAAATTATTATATAACAAGTAAAACAAAAAAGAAAGCAAAATTGCTTCCTAGAACTTATCAATATCTATTTTTATATATTTGTTATCTTTCAAAGCACTACTTGCTTGTACTAGTGTACGAATAGCATTAGCACATCTTCCACCTTTACCAATGACACGTCCCATATCATCTTCAGCAACAATGACTTGAATTAACATAACATCTTCTTCTTCAGTAGGAAACTCTTTTACACTAACAGCATCTCGATCTACTACTAATGATTTAACAATTTCCTCTGTTAACTGAACTAAATCCATAATTACTTATCCTTCTTTTCTTTAGATTCAGTAAATTTCTTCATAATACCAGCTTTAGAAAATAAATTCTTAACTGTATCAGTAGGAATAGCTCCACTATTAAGCCATTTTAAAGCCACTTCCTCATTGATATTAACTTTAGCTTCTCCAACAGGTGCATAAGTACCAATTAATTCAATATATTGACCATCTCTAGGACGTCTAGAGTCAGTAGCAACAATTCTATAAGTAGGTTTCTTTTTAGCACCCATTCTTGTTAATCTAATTTTAACTGCCATAGTATCCCTCCGTTTCTTAAATACAGATATAGTATAATAGAAAAAAAGAGTGCTGTCAACCTTTTTTTGATAACAAGCAGCAAAAAATAGCACTTATTAGTGCTAAATAATTAGATTGGATTATCTTGAATAAAGTCATCACTTAACTCTTCATCAAGTGTATCATTCGAAGTTTCATCAACAATTTCGTCCCATGGGTCTTCTTCCTCATTGGCTTCAATCTTTACTTTAACATCTCCAACTAATTCTATACCAAGTTCTTTTTCAATAGTATAGTGTATTTCATGATTATTAATAGTAATATCAGAACAAGTAGGTTGCTTTAGACTACGAACAATGATTTGTTCACCAGTAACATCTTCGTCTCGATTACGCATATGTACCATTTCACGGTAAGTTTGCGTCTCTTTAATAACATCTGTCTTAGTATCACCATCATAAGAGTACCAAATATTAACATCATAACTACCAGAAATAATAATTTGATCCCCTTGTTTTTCCCCATGGAAATTATGATTAATAACCCAACAACCTAAAATTGTAGATGCTTCTTCTTTTAGTGATACAACATGATCTGTAGTAAATAACTTTTTACCCTTACCGATAACCGCCTTTGTAACAATTTCTTTATAACTAGACATATCTACCCCTCCTAACTTAATGTATGCAATAACTAATATATGTTTGACTAATATTTTGTTTTTTAAAAAATTATGTTACACTATTACAGGAGGTAAAATATGGCATCAGCAGTAATACATTTAGCAGTAGCAAAAGTACTAGAACCTTATTTTGACATAAAAAATAGAAAAGACTATTATCTAGGCTCAATTGCTCCTGATATTGCAAAACAGATAGGAAGAACAAAACAAGAATCACATTTTCTATATAACGAGAAAGAAGATGTACCAAATATAAAAATGTTTACAGATAAATATCCCCTATTTTATAAAAAAGATTTTGATTTAGGGTATTATATACATTTATTTACAGATAAATTATGGTTTGACAAATTTTTAAATACTTTAGTACAAAGTAATTCTATTCGTTTAATAGATGGAACAATTGTAAACATAGATCCAGACGAATTACCAAAATTAATTTATTCAGACTATACCAATCTAAATATTAAAGTAATAGAAGAATATAATATGGATTTATCACTTTTTTATGAAAAATTTGAAAAGCCAGAAACTACAATCAATGAAGTTCCTATAGAACAGTTAAATATATTAATAGACAAAATGGGAATTATAATTGAAAACTCTACAAATGAAAAAAATTATATTTTTGATATCTACTTAATCAAAGAATTTATTGAAACAACAAAAGAAAGAATACTAAAAGAAATAAAAGACTATGAACAAAATTCATAGTCTTTTTAATTAAATAATTGATAAAAATAATCGTTTAAATCATCTTCAACATAAGAAATCATCTGGTTTACTTTTTTTAAATGTCCTATATAAGTAACATAAATTGGTATTTCATACAATTTATTCTCTACTTCTTCTAATTTTTCCCTATCTTGATAGCCATTCTTAACATATTCTTTCTGTAGAGTTTTTAATGTATCAATCAACTGCATTAGCTCTGCATTTTTTTTCATCTTTTCTTTTAACTTAATGCACTCTTGATAATCTTTACTATCTTTAATAACAGTAATAACTTCTTCTAGTTTTTTATTCAATAGCTTCACCATCCAAACTCCACGTTTTAGCATCATTTATCTTAACCATAACTAAATCTCCAGGAGTAAGTTCTTTTTCACTAGAAAAATTAATTAATTTATTAGTATCACTATATCCATAATACATATGTTTTTTATCAGAAATCCCCTCTACTAGAACTTCAACTTCACGACCTTCAAGTTTTTTATTATTCTCTAAAAAATAATGATTAACAACTTCATTTAATCGTTGAAGACGTTCTTCTTTTTCTTTTTGAGAAACAGGGTCAGCTAATCTACAAGCAGGTGTTCCTTCTCTTTTAGAAAAGATAAAAGTAAAAGCATTATCATATTGACATTCACGAACTAAATCTAAAGTTTCTAAGAAATCCTCTTCAGTCTCACCTGGAAAACCTACAATAATATCTGTAGAAATAGTAACACCAGAAACCCTATCCTTAATTTTATGAAATAACTCTAAATAACTTTCTTTAGTATATCTACGTCCCATAAGTTTTAAAATACGACTAGAACCACTTTGTACTGGCAAATGAACACTAGGCATAATATTAGGATATTTCGCAATAACATCAATCATACAATCTGTAAAATCCCATGGATGAGAAGTAGTAAAACGAATTCTAGGAATTCCCATATGTGCAACATCTTCCAATAAATTAGCCATAGTATAGTCATCATATAAATCTTTACCATAGGCATTCACATTTTGACCAAGCAAAGTTACTTCCTTATATCCATCATCTACTAATTTTTGTACTTCTGCTAAAACATCTTCTTTTAAACGACTTCTCTCACGTCCCCTAGTATAAGGAACAATACAATAAGTACAGAATTTATTACAACCATAAATGATATTAACATATGCCTTATAATCATTAACACGAAGTACAGGTAATCCCTCAATCAAATCCCCTTCTCGAGAGAAAACCTCAATCTGTTGTTTATTCTCTTCAATAGCCTTATCTATAATTTCAGGTAATTGATACATATTATGAGTACCAAAAACAAAGTTAACCCATTTATAATCTTTAAGAATAGTCTCAACAACACTTGCTTCCTGTGCCATACAGCCGCATAATCCAACTATTAAATCTTTCTTCTCTTGCTTTAAATGTTTAAGTCTACCAAGCATTCCAAATGCTTTATTATGGGCATTTTCACGAATAGAACAAGTATTTAACAATACTAAATCAGCATCCATATAATCATCGACTTTAGAAAATCCTAAAAAAGTAAGTAATGCTTCTATATTCTCACTATCATGCTCATTCATCTGACATCCATAAGTCTTTAAATAAAATGTTTTTCCCCGATATTTATTTTTAACTTTATCATCTTCCTGAAATACCACTCTTTGATATGGTCTAATATCTCTTTTCCTAGCCTCTTTATAATCAGGTAAATGCATAATACCACCTCACAAGTCACCAAAAATTATAACATAAAAATAAAAAACAAAAAAGAGGAATTATCCTCTTATATCACACTTTCTCTTAATGAAGTATTAATCATCTGATCTAATAAAGAAAATTTACCTCTCATCAAATCATGTTTAATAACTTCCATATTTTCTACAATTTTATCTAACAATTCACTCATACTAGGAACCAAGTTATCTTTTTTCTCTAAACTATCAACAATATTTTCTAAATTTGTTAATTTAGAGTACTTACCATAATAATTATTTTTTATACACAATTGATATAATTGTTTAAATGACAATACATCAATATTATTAAAACGTTTTTCTTCTAATATTTTTAATGCTTGAAAAGCACTTTGATTATGAATAGCTAAATCTAAAACAGTCTCACCATTCTTATTCTTAATATTTAATAAATATCTTTTACTTTTCGTAAGATGTTCTAAAACCTTTAAAGCAGAAACTGATGTATCTTTTACAAGTAAATGACCAATGGTATTTCCATCTAAATTCTGATGATTTAAATTCCAACTACGTTTACGAATAAACTTTAAAACCAAATCATATTGTTTTGCTTTAAGCAAACGAGCAACAACGTCATTACCAGCAACATCGACTGTATTAATATCTACTTTATTTTTAGAAATAAGTTCATCTACCAAATGATAGTACCCTTCCTTAATTAATTCAAAAATCAGGGACGGTTCCTCTTCACAAGCACGTAATGCCTGTTTTTCATCATAAAACATGTATAACACCTCTCTGTTTATGTGACAGTTATATATTTTACCAGAAGAATCTATTTTTGTCAAATTATCATCCCTTCCCAAATACATTATTAGTATGGAAAAAAAGAAAAAATTTATACGAATTTCTAAGAAAGTGATATAATAAACTCAATTTAAGAAATGAGGAGTATTATGAAAAAAAGCATAGACTTAGATGAAACATTAAAAACGATTATACAATATTCTAGCAATATAAATACTTTATATCAAAACGCAGCTACTGCAAAAATAAAAGATGATGAAGAAGAATATAAAACACAACTAGACTACATCGCTTTAACAGAAGAATACGAAGAAAAAGAATATCAAAAAATCGACTTTGAAAAGAACTTAAATGAAAGATTATATAGAAGGTTTATCTATCTATTAAAACACAGCAATACCCCTCAAGAGATACATAATGATATATACCAAAGATTTAAAAATCATATTAATGAATTACTAATTAGAAATCCTTTTTTATCAAGGAATCCATTTCTCTTAGAAAGAAAAGAAGAAAATGATGCATCAATTATATGGCAAGCAATGAGAGACTACTCTATCACAGCCCTATATTTTATGAATAAAGATATAAATATCATAAAGAATGAAGCAATAAGACAAGATGCAATAGATTTTTACTATAAATTTATCTTTAAACAAAAAATCTTAAATCAATACCTGAAAACCCCTCCTCAAGAAATAGAAATTACAGGAAGAAATCGCTGTCTAGTGTTTAGACAAAATGAGAAACAAGTAAATGAATGCTATAACAAAATCATTATGGAAGCATTAAATACAAGTATACCCATAATACTAAGCTATACAGATAGTTTTATAATAAATAACCCAAATCAATTAGCAGGACAAAGAATTCTTTTAAATCTCTTAAAAGCCGCAATTGCAATCGCAACAGATGAAGATAAAAAAGGAGTACGTATAAACTATCCAGAAATAGCAAAAGAAAATTCAAAAATCAGTATATATAGAATAAATCGTGCAATCGAAGAAGCAAATTTAACTGTTCAAGATAAATTAGCACAAAAAAAGAAGTCTATGGACAAACCAAATTAGACTTCTTTTGTTTTATTTTAATTTAGTACCGCAATTAGTACAGAAATTACCCCCATTAGTAGGAGTACCACAATTAGGGCAGAAACTTGCTCCTTGAGTGGCTGGAGATTGTTGCTGTGGTTGTGATTGTTGTGGAGATACAGCTTGACCAGCAGCCACTGCACGAGCTTGATTTAATTGTTCTGCAGCTTGATTGGCATAAGGATCATATGCTTGCGTATTACCAGGAGTAGCTTGTGGATTAACTGCATTAGTTGCTACACCACCCATCATACCACCTGATGCCATATTCATCATACCAACACCTAAGAAACCATTCATAGCACCAGCTTCATTTTTAGCTGCATCTTGTACAGCATTAGCATAAGCACCAGTAAGAGTTCCTTGTTGCATAAATTGGTTAGATGATAATTCATAATGATCAATTTTTTGATTAGATTCATCATCTAAAGTAACAGATTCAACAACAAATCCAACAATACTTAATCCTCTATCACGAATTGGTTGATCAAATACTTTTTCATCCATAACTTTTTTAATTTCATCAGTACTACTAGGTAACTCTAGTACTGGAACTTTATGTTCTGAAGTACCAAGTTCATTTAAGACATTTTGGAAAGCTCCAACGACTTCAGATCTCATTTGTTCACATAATTCATCTTTACGATACTCTTCTGCTGTACCTGCAATACGTGACATAAAAATAGCTGGATCACTAATTTTAAATGTATACTTACCAAAACATTTTACTTCAACACGAAGTGGACTCATAGAACCAGTCATTTGATTTGGAATAGGATGAGACCAATCTTGATAAGGAATTGGTGCAGGTGTACCAAACTTATTATCCATAATCTCTTTAGCATTAATATAAAATACTGCTTGTTCTTTAAAAGTTCCACCATTATAAGTGAATCTTCCCCACATTTCTTTAAATACTGCACCAAATTGGCCAGCAAAGAATGATGGTGTTGTTGACTCATCAAAAGTAAAAATACCTTCTTCTGCAGTTGCATCTAAAATTTGACCATTTTGAAATACAACTGCAATTTGTCCAGGAGCAACCTGAATAGCACTATCTTTAGAGATAACACCATTAGGAGTGGATACTCTCTTCATTAAAATATCTTGTCCTAAATCATCACATCTAATATACTCTTTCCATTGATCATGTAATGTACTTCCAATTGCAGACGCTGCTGCTTTAATTAACCCCATAAATTTACCTCGCCTTCTATTTTCCAATATTATATATAAATAATATCACAATCAAACTATAAAAACCATATTTTTTTAAAATCTATGACCTCCACCACCGTGACTTCTTCCACTACTTCCACGATGTGTAGAACTTCCGCCACCACTTCCACCACTACTATTACTTTGATAAATTGGTGTAACCGTAGTATGTGTAGATACTAATCTATCATGTATTGTTTTAATATGAACAGAATCTTTTACTAAATATTCTCTAGAAGAAGTAGCTTTCCTAACTAACTTATTTTTACTAACCATAATTTTAATTACAATAACTGTAATAATGAAAGGAATACCAAACACTAAGAAATAAGGAAACTTTCGAACCACTTCACCATCATTTAATATTTCATAATTACTGTCTTTATTACTAGGTAAACCTAATTCAAAATAGTTTTCTAAAGTATTTATTGTACCTAAAACTCCTTCATAATAATTACCATTACTAAACTCTAAATAAATATTATCTAAACAAGAATTAATACGATAATCACTATAATAATCTATAGCTTGACCTGTTGTTGAAATATATATTTCTCTTGTATCCATATCTACTAAAAATAATACTCCAGTATTACTACTACCAACACCAAAGTCATTGTAATCATAAAAGTCATCAGCATAACTTTGAGCACTATTTTTATTATTCTCACTTATTGTCACAACAACAAAATCCATATTAGTTGTATCAATATACTTCGTAATTTTCTTATATATAGTATCTTCTTCACTATCACTTAATAATTCTGCAAAGTCATATACTTTTTCACTAGCATCAACAGCTGGAGTTGCTAGAATATCATCTTGATTATAAGGAGTAAGAACCCCTTCTGAAACTAATAAATTATCCGTTGTTCTAGGAAAGGTATTAGTACTAGCTGATACAGGTAAAAAAACTGAAAAAAGTAAAATAAAGACAATTAACTTTTTCATATTACCCCTCCTAAATATAGACCTAACATAATAAGAAAACATACTAAATAAATTCCTAAACTCCATAAAATAGTTCTTAATGGACTAATAGGTAAATCTCCCACTATTTTACCAGTTTGCCCATTCATCGCAAAAGTATATTGTTTATCATGAAACTTAGTATTAACCATAAATACCGGTAACAAAATATAATTAACTTCATTACTTTTAATATCTAAACTATGACTAGTCATCGTAGAAGTTTGATGTCTAACTTTTTCCTTTACTAAACTTATTGTAGTATTAACAGTTCTCTCTTTTGCTCTTAAAATAGCTGTATCATTATCTACATCATATTTTTCAGATAAAAATCCCGCTAAAAAAGCTTGATTATAACTTATTAATTCTTGGTAATCAAAAGGTTCTAAAGAATCCATCAAATCATCAGAAAATCTAGAAGAACCATCTGCTAATACTTTATCATAACTCATCTCTCCAGAACATGTAACATGAAATCTATCTGTTTTAGTATAACGATTACGTACATCACTCCAAGTATGAACATCTGTTGCACTAAAATTTATCTTACCTGAAACATAAAAATCATAAGCCCAAAAAGGAATATAAATACCGGTTATTTTTTCTATATTTTTTTTCGTTTTAAACTCTCTAGGAACTAATGGTTTATATTTAACAACCCTAACAAAAGCTTTAACTGCATCATCTTTTACTTTTTTAAAAGGAATGATGTAATCTGGGATTCTACTATTATGAATACGATCCTTTAATATTGCTGTATTTCCACAATAAACACAAAATGTTGCTGTCATATTTTCATCAGCTATTATCTCAGCACCACAACTCTCACAACGATAAACATCTTTATCTTCAACTAAAATATCTTTTTTAACAACATTTTCTTTTTGATTTTTTTCTAACTCTTCTAACTGAAACTCTCCCCCACAATAAGAACATACCCAGCATTGTTTTTCAGCCGAAAATGGAATATCAGCACCACATCCAGGACATTTATAATTAACTGCACTTGACTGCATACACATCACCTATCATATATAGAATAGCATAATCCTCCAAAAAAAAGAAGAGATTTACTCTTCAATCTTTTTAAAACTAGATTCTTTATCAACAACTTCAACTAAAATTTTCCCTTCCCTTGAATTAGAATCAATATAAATATTTTTCATAGCAGATTCCTGCCCTACCACTTCACATCTTTTCTCTTCTTCCATTCTATCACCATTAAATAGTATGCCAAAAGAAAAAAGAAATATACCAATATTTCTTATTCTGCTTTAATAACTTCTTTTCCACCCATATATGGTTGTAATACTTTAGGAATTTTTATACTTCCGTCTTCTTGATAATTATTTTCAATGAAAGCAATCAATCCACGAGGAGTCGCAACAACAGTATTATTCAAAGTATGTAAGAAATAAGTACCTTTTTCACCCTTCTTACGAATGCCAAGACGTCTAGCTTGTGCATCTCCTAAATTAGAACAACTTCCAACTTCAAAGTATTTCTTTTGTCTAGGACTCCATGCTTCAATATCACAAGACTTAACTTTCAAATCAGCTAAATCACCACTACAACATTCAAGTTGTCTTACTGGAATATCTAAACTTCTAAAGAAGTCCACAGTTAATTTCCACATCTTTTCATACCAATCCATAGATTCTTCAGGTTCACAAATAACAATCATCTCTTGTTTTTCAAATTGATGAACACGATAAAGCCCTCTTTCTTCCAATCCATGAGCTCCACCCTCTTTACGGAAACAAGGAGAATAACTTGTCATATGAATAGGAAGTTCACGATCTTTAATTATCTGATCTTTAAACTTACCAATCATAGAATGTTCTGAAGTTCCAATTAAATATAAATCTTCTCCCTCAATCTTATACATCATAGCTTCCATCTCTGGGAAAGACATAACACCAGTAACAACATCACTATGAATCATAAACGGTGGAATTGCATAAGTAAATCCAGCATCTATCATAAAGTCTCTAGCATAAGCAAGCATTGCTTCATGAAGACGTGCAATATCACCAAGTAAATAATAAAATCCTTGTCCACTAGTTCTACCAGCCGCATCTTTATCCATACCTTGAAGTCTTTCAATGATATCAGCATGATATGGAATCTCATACTCTGGAACTACAGGATCACCAAATTTTTGTACTTCTACATTTTCACTATCATCTCGACCAATAGGTACAGATGAATCCATAATTTGTGGAATTACCATCATACGGTCTTTAATTTCACGAGAAAGTTCTTCTTGTTCCTTCTCCAAAGCACTAATTTCATCAGCAGTCTTCGCAATATCAGCTTTAATTTTTTCAGCTTCATCCCTTTTTCCATCTTTCATTAACTTACCAATTTCGCCACTCATACGATTCTTATCAGCTTTTAATCCGTCAGCTTTAACTTGTACTTCACGTACTCTCTTATCCATTTCATAAACTTCATCTACCAAAGGAAGTTTTTCATCTTGAAATTTATTTTTAATATTTTCCTTTACTAAATCCTTATTTTCTCTAATTAATTTAATATCTATCATATCTATACCTCTTTTCTAAATAATTGATTGTAACTATTTTCATATAATATTTTATTAATCTCTTCTATACTTAAATATTTTTCTAGTAATCCCTTGATTTCATTATAAACATTTGCATATCTAAATACTTGAATATCTTCACCATACTCAAGCAAAGCAGTATCTGATTTAAACAAAACAAGATCAAACTTCATATCATCAGTAGATACCCCAATAGCATCAATTCCAAGTAAATCTTTAACATGTAAAATATGTTTTACATACAACCTCTTTAATTCATCTAAATTCTCACTCGAGGAGACAAAAGGCCCATAAGAAACAAGCCCAACAACAGGATTTAATTCCCTAAGTAATAACAATTGTTCATCTGTTAAATTTCTTGGATGAGAATATAAATCATAACAATTAGAATGACTGACAATAACTTTCACATCTCTACCTTTCTTTTTTTCTTCTTTTAATAAAGAAACGGTATCAGAAAAAGTTTTTGTATTCATATGAGATAAATCAATACTGATACCAAGCTCTATAGCCTTTTTTAAAAAGTCCTTACCATCCTCACTAAGTCCATTACTACTACGATTACCAGAACCATACTTATTTTTGTTATTCCAAACAAGTAAAATATTACGAAGCCCCAATTGAAAAAGTTCCTCTAATTGAGAAAGATTATCAATATAATCACAACCTTCAATACTATAAACAGCATCCAACTCTGGAAAATATTTACGAAATAAAGTTGTTGCAATACGAAACATCTCTACTACATCAATCGGTTCATAAAACTCACCTAGTTCTTCTTTCATTTCTTCTTCACTCATAAAATAAAGATTAGCAACTACTCCTCGAACCCCGTTATTTTGATAATACTTCTGAATAGTTTCTATATAACTAAAATCATTCTTTTTATAACAATAATATAAAATAGATAATAAATCATAATGTAAATCTATCATAAACTCATCTCCTAAAACCAAAAAAAGAATAGTACAAGGAGTGCAAAGCACGGTACCATCCTTTTCTTTAACTCAAAGTATAACGGACTTCTCCGGAAATAATTCATCTATAGAGTAGATAAATAAGACTTTAATATCGTTTTCACCAACCACGATTTCTCTACAATTAAAGATTCTTATTATTAGTTCTAATCACCGATTTGTAAATAGTATATTACTTTTTTTTAATTTTATCAACCATTTTAATAAAATTTAAACTGTAATTAATACTTGTTTTAATCGATACGCTTCTTCTTGATACTTATTAATAAAATAACATCGTTTCTCTTCATCCAATCTATTTAAACGTTCTAAACTCAAATGATCCATAATATCAGCGTATTTAACTTTAAGAGCTTCAATATTATTAGTTTCAATAATTTCACTAATCCAATCATGATAACATTTCTTTTTACTTTTATCTTTCGTTACAATTCTAACGATTTCAACAATATCATTAGAAAAACCTAAAGTTTTCAAATCATCCAAAGTAAAATTAGAAATATCTTCAACAACATCATGAAGTAATCCTGCAATTTTAGTATTAGTAGAATCCAACATCTTGCTAACACAAATCAAATGATCTATATAAGGCATCCCAGCCTTATCTGTTTTATCACGAAATAGATAAGAAACTAACTGATATGCTCTATCATAATCATCTTTAATCTTTTTAAATTTTAAAACTTCACTAGCTATCATAATACACCTACTCACTAAAAAATTATTTTTTACAAAGAATTGCCCCTTCTGGAAGAGAAACATCATCAGGACTTATATCACTTTCATGAGAAGAAAAAACATGTTCTCCATCAGTCAAATTATAAGATACAACTATTTTATCTTTGGAATTCTTAATATGAAAATAACCAGAGATTTTCTTTCCATTTAAAGAAGAACGAATAGGAATAGGATAATTCTGAATATCGGAAAGATTAGTAACAGAAACATAATATTCTAATAACGAAGATTCAGTATCATCACAAGAATAAATACCATCATAAAAATCTTGTTTCACTGTGCCAGCAACCCTATCAATGTCCTTCATAACAAAATAATTAGCTACATCATAGGAAAATGGTAATTGCGTAAATCCCAAAAATAAAAGAAAGACAACTATAGAACAAATAAAAGCAGGTATTTTAGTATTTCTTTTTTTACCTTTTTCTACATATTTTTTATACTTTTTTCCAGGTCCACTATAGACTGCCCTATCACTAAAAGCAATAATTGGTAACATAATAAATGGAAAAAGTAAAGTGAGCGCCCCGCTCTTTCCAAAACATTTTCCTATTTTATATGTAGTATAAAGAAGATAAACAAATCCAACAACAGGAATGAAAGTAATTAAAAATAACCAGCCATTACCAAGCGCAATATCAAAATAGGCATATTGGCCATAAAAAGGAACAAAAGAAACAAAACCTGAATAACCACCTTTCATATAAATGGATATGGTAGTTAAGATAGCAAATACAAAAACAAAAAACAACAAACACAACCAAAAAATCATTGTAAAAGAATAAGGAAAAACAAAATAATAAATAGCTGCTAAACAAAGAGTTATAACAAAAAGTAATCCTACCATAACTCTAGTATCTACATATGTATTTTTTTTATCAGTAGCAGAAAGATCTGCATAAGTTTTACCAGCAATTCCCATAATTTCATTAGCTACTTTTTGATATTCTTCATTTGCTTGTTCAAACTCTTGCTCGGTAATATAATTTTTCATTTTTTGATTATCTGGATGTTCATAATTTAAAGCACCACATTTCATACAATAACGCTGCTTAGAATTTAATGTAGTACCACAACGAGGACAAACCATAGAACTAACCTCCTATCATTATTAAGTTTATCACGACACATTCAAAAAAAAAAGACCTATTTGGCCTCAATAATTAATTTAATAGCAGTACGCTCTTCTCCATCAATTGCAATATCTTGAAAAGCAGGAATACAGACTAAATTTTTCCCAGAAGGAGCAACAAACCCTCTAGCAATCGCTATTGCTTTAATTGCTTGATTTAATGCACCAGCACCAACTGCTTGAATTTCTGCAGAACCTTTTTCTCGAAATACATTAGCAAGAGCACCTGCCACACTATTGGGATTAGACTTACTACTAACTTTTAATGTTTCCATAAATATTAATTCCTCTCTTTCTATACATTTAATATATGAACAAGAAGAAAAAATATGATATCTATTTTATATATTTCATAAGCTCTTCAGTAATAACTTCATACCCTTCATCACTAATGTGTAAACCATCTTTAGAATAATCATCAAACAATTGATCTTTATCACTGTCAGGATCAAGTAACAAATCATACATATCAATAAAAGTAACATCGTTTTTCTTACAATATTTTTCTAAACTATCATTAATAGACTGAATTTCCTTATTCGTTCTACTTTGTGCCCCACTGCTACCTTCAATAACAGGATAAATAGCTTCTAAATAAATCTTCGCATATGGCCTATTTTTCTTTAACTGTGACAAAATATCTTCTATGTTTTGAACAATTTCTTCTTCCTTAACACCAGCTTGAATATCATTTGTTCCAATTAGCAAAAACACCTTAGAAGGATTATATTGATATGCTCGTTCCTCTAAATTGTCTAAAATACTTTTCGTTTGATTACCACTAATCCCACTATTAACAACAGGTAAATCATGATAATATTCATCTAAATCATATTGCTCCGTAATAGAATCCCCTAAAAACAAATAATTATCATCCATTACAACAACTTCTTCTTTCTTAGTAATAACTTTTACTTTCTCTGGTCGCATAAAAAGGAAAACACAAATACCCAATAAAACTAAAATAGAAAAAATTACTAAAAATCGACTAAGATGAGTATTAGAACGATGCTTCTTTTCTCTTTTTTGTTGCTGCACTTTTTCTTTCTCATAAGACTGAGCTAATTCATCAACAATTTGCTCTTTTTTCTTTCTTCTATTTTCAACAAAACTAGTATCAATTTCATCAGAAAATTTCATTTCATCAAAAGCTTGCTTAGTAATACTAAAATCTAAATCATTCGCTTTTTTATGATAAGAATCCCTTCTATTCTTAGTATGATTCTTATAATGATTATTAGAATTAGTTCTATTAGAACCTTTAAAATTCTTATTATATTTAGAACTACGTCTCCTATTATTAGTATTAGAATTACTACGATAATTTTCGTTATTCATACGATTCCTCCTAACCATAAAGAAAAAGGTAATACTTACCTTTTAAATTACAAAAAGATTATACATCATAAAAAACAAAATAGTCAATTTCTAATGAAAAGAAAAAGTAAATTTTCCAGCAACTAAATCGCAAATACCTTTACCCAAGAGTTGTAAAAAAGAAAGTTGTGATATAGATTCTGAAGATGTAAGCGCTACTGTAGTAACTTGCTTACCTTTATCTTTAACAATAACATTCCCAAGAACATCGCCTTTTTTCACTGGTAAATCAAATTCCTTTATTTCAATAGAATAAGTATACTCTTTTTTAGAATTAGACTTTTCAGTTAATACACCAATATCAGATATAGGAACAAAAGAAATACTACTCTTCGTTGCTTTATCCAAAGGAATCGTTTTAAGAACTTCATCCTTTGACTGAATCAAATCCATTTGATAATGATTAAAACCATAATCTAACAAACTCATTACTTCTTGATTTCGAACATTACTATTCTCTTCTCCTAAAACAATTGCAATAAAGCGAAGATTATTCTTTTTAGCAGTAGCAGCCAAACAATATTTAGCAGCATCTGTATGCCCCGTTTTTAATCCATCAGCGCCTTCATAAAAACGTACCAATTTATTAGTGTTAACTAACCAAAATTTATTGGCTGTATCCTCTCTCAAATAATCTTCATAAACGGAAGAAAATTCCAAAATTTCTGGATAATTAACTACTAACTCTCGAGCAATCATCGCCATATCATAGGCACTAGAATAATGTCCCTCTTCATCAAGACCAGTACAATTTTTAAAAACTGTATGTTTTAAACCTAATTCTTTTACTTTTTGATTCATCTCTTTAACAAAAGCTTCCTCACTACCAGCTAACACCTCAGCCATTTGGACTGTTGCATCATTAGCGCTGGCCATGGATATTCCTTTAAATAAATCTCGAATACTGATTTTTTCTCCTACACCTAAATAAATCTGAGATCCACCCATATCACTAGCATTCTGACTGACAGTAACGACATCATCCCACGAAATTTTATCATCTCGTATAGCATCCAAAATTAATATTTGTGCAACCATCTTAGTCATAGAAGCTACTGCAACTTCTTTATCTGCTTCTTTAGAAAATACTATCTTCCCACTACTGGCTTCCATTAAAACACCACTAACCGCACCAGGAATCAGTTCAGTTTCCACACTCTCTTCTGCCGAAACTGGAATAATAAATAAACTATTAAAAACAAAAGAAAGTGAAAATATAAACACTAAATATTTCATATATACCTCCATTATTTTCTATGTAAAATATTAAAAAAATATACATAAATATAAAAAAGAATGATATGATGAAAATAGGTGATAAAATGAAAAAAAGGAAAATAAAAAAAGGGCCTAAAATAGTTTTGTTTTTATTAATTGTTTTTTTAGTGATAGGAGGCCTAATCATAAATCAAAATAACCAAGAAACAAAAGAAAAACCCAAAAAGCAAACAAAAGAGGAACAAAAAATAAACAAGTTAAAATCGATTCCATATTACAAAAAAGAATATCAAAAAAGATATTTAGAATATCAAAAAGATAATCCTAACTTATCAGTAGAAAATATAGTAACTTATGTAAACATAGGAATAGATAAACCATACTACACAAACACAAAACCATCAAAAAACTTAAATACAAATTTAATATTAGTAAATAAATACAATTATTTAACAGAAGACTACTTACCAAAAAATCTAGAACCAATCGATATAGCATATGCCAGAAGCGGAATGCAATTAGTAAGTGAAGCAAGGTCTGCATTCGAAATACTTTCAGAAGACGCTAAAAAAGAAGGAATGAATATTATTGCTATGTCTAGTTATAGAAGTTATGACTACCAAGTGAATCTATACGATAATTATGTAGCAACGGATGGAAAAGAAGCTGCAGACACCTATTCTGCTAGAGCAGGATATTCTGAACATCAAACCGGTTTAGCAGTAGATGTCTATAATAAAGTTTTACCTTACACATCATTTGAAGAAACAGAAGAATTTAATTGGATGCAAGAAAATGCCTATAAATATGGATTCATTTTAAGATTTCCAAAAGATAAAGTAAATATCACAGGTTATCAATATGAATCATGGCATTATCGTTATGTAGGGAAAGAAGCTGCTAAATATATTCACAACCACGATTTAACATTAGAAGAATACTATGTAAAAAAGGTTGAGAAAAATTAATTCTCAACCTTTTTTTCATCAAATTTTTTCTTAAAAAACAAATACAAATAATAAAAACAACTAACGACAACCCAAAATAATGTAACCAAATTACTAACCTGAACTAATGACAAAATCTGATTATTTTGATATAAAAGCACGGTATCAGCAAAATCTATCTTACTATAAACAGCCAGTACAATAAACATTGAAAAAAGCAAAAAAACAATAATACTACAACAATAATTAAATACTTTTTTCATTGGTTTCATTTTCTTACTAAACATAGTAATGAAACACACTGCGACCATAAAAAGAAAAATAAAGAAATAAACAATAGTAGAAGGAAAATAATAGTAATCCATAATTTTCATAATAAAAGAATCAAGACAGGTAATAGCATAAGAAGAAAAGATAAAACAAAATACACTAATACCACTAACAATAAAAATAGCTAAAACAATAGGAACGATTTTATTTTTAATCTTAACATTAAAAACTAACACTAAAAATAATAAAAGGAAGAATAAAACTAGTTCAATAGACATAAAAGATGAAAATAATAATTGAAATATTATTTTCATCTTATCAAAAAGTCCTAAATCCATAGCCCACACCTCCTATTATACTAATTCTGCAATATAAATAGTTTGTGTAGTATCATCATTTTTTGTACAGGTAATTAATGTCAAAGTTGTCTTATTATAATTTCTATAAATCGCAACTTTTCCTGCTTTCGGAACCGTATATATATTCACAATATTATATCTATATCTTTGTCCTTGATATGTAATATAAGCAGAATCGCCAACATTTAATCGATATAGATATGCAAAAAACGAAATATAAGCATCTCCAGAATGAGCCATCAACATTAAATTACCATTAGAAGTATCAGGCATAGTAGACCCTGGAACAACAGTTATGTTATATTCGATACTATTATACTTAGAATCAGTATTATAAAAACCTCTTTTTAATCCTATTTTAGGGATTTCAAGCACCCCAGTATATTTACTATAATCAATCTCTGTTTCAGCTTGCTGATAAACAGTACCATCAGATACGTTATCAGCAACAGGAACGTCTATTTCCTCTTCTTCATCACTTGGTAAATTCAACCCAGCAATTGCAATTTTCATATTAGAATAGACTTGCTCTTTCAAAAAAGCCAAATGATTATAAGAAAGAATGAAAAGACCTATAAATACAAGGAAAGAGCCGATTAATAATAACTGACTCTTTCGCAACCATTTTCTTTTTTTATTGTTGTTTTTGTCTTGGTTTGGCATTTGCATAGATAATACCTACTCCGCATAACAATACGACAAGACCAATAAAGTAAACTGATTGTGCAATACTCATGCTAGTATCAGGTACTTCTGGAGTATAGTTAATAGGAATATCAAGATCATCAAAAGCTTTAACGTCAGTAGTAAATACAGTACTTACAGTTTGAGCTCTACCAGCTTTGTATTCATAACCATCATATCCTCTAAAAGTTCCTTCAGCATGAAGTAAAACACTCTTATTTTCTTCAGTTACAGACTCAACAGGAATTCTTACATAAAATCTAGGATTCTTTTCATTAACAGTTTCAATTTGTCGACCATTTTCATCAATTAGAATTGTTCCATCTGGAGCAGATTGAATTTCAACTTTCAATGAACCTGAAACAAAGTTATTAGGATCACTATTAGTAATAGTAACTAAAGAAGTCTGATAATATTTTTCATCTTCTGTAATTGACATCTCTTGATTAGCAAGACTAACAGTAATTGTACCATTTGCAGTAACATTAGATTGTCTAGCTTCAGCTACAATTGGAGCAATATAAGTATCATAGAAAGTAGCTTGACTAGTAGCTCCAGCACCACAACCATCTACACGACATCCTACAACTTCTGTATCCCATGAAAGACTAACAGCTGTTTTAATATTTTCTATATTAGCAACATTTCCAGAACCAGTAGCATTATTAGCTGCACCTGTCTCATATAAATATTGCCAAATAGTAGCTTGAGTAATCCAAGTTTGAACTTCATCTGGGAATACTTGTCCTTTAGAATCATTAAATTTTACATGTGGAAAAGTATGAGCCATTACATATAATAAACCTTGATCTGTAATTGGCTTTTCCTTTTTCATAGTAATACCACCACGATAATCAATATCACGCTCTAAACAGAAAATTGGAATTCCACTATTAGTAGAATACATTAATATTGGAAATCCTGTATTACTAACAATTTCAGTACCAGGCGCAGAAGTAGTAAAGCTCTCACCCAATCCTGTATCCTCAGGAATTTCAGTAACTGCCGCATAAGAAACATTAGTAACTCCTATTAATAAAAATGAAAAGAAAGATACTAATACCATAAATGCTGATAATTTTTTAGACAACTGTGATTTAAAAACTTGTTGAAATGTAGATTGATTTTTTTTGTTATTATTATTTTCCATATATATCTTCTCCATAATACACCACCTTTATAAATATAATTATAACATAGTTTTTTATTTTTCAATATGTTTTTTCATCTTATTACAAAAATATCTTCAAAATCTTGTAAACGAGGAGCTTTCCTATAGTAGACTTTCGCCAAGGGTTCTCCTTTTTTTACTTTATCACCAACTTGTTTTAATAATTCTATACCAACATCATAATATATAGAATCTTCTTTAGAAATACGTCCAGCTCCCAAAGAAACAGATAGCTCTCCCACTTTAATAGCAGAAATACTTTCGATAATACCAGCTTTATTAGCTTTAATTTCTTTATATTTTTTACTAACAGATAATCCCTTTAAATTCCCATGCTGAGCTTTTACCAAATCTAAAAACTTTTGATAAGCAGCACCAGAATGAATGGCCTGTAATACCATATCCTGAGCATCCTGTGGCAAAACGCCTTTAGCCATACATACAAGCTCAGTCGATAAATCAATACACAGCTTAGTTAAATTATTGCCTACCTCTTCTCCTTTTAAAATACGAATAGCTTCCATAACTTCCAAACTATTACCGATACAAAAACCAAGCGGAGTATTCATATCACTAATCATAGTATGTACTTCTTTTTGATAAACTTTACCTATTTTTTTAACTAAAGAAGAAAGTTCCTGAGCATCTTCCTTAGTTTGTAACAAAGCTCCATTACCAACCTTAATATCAATTAAAATTTTATCAGCACCACCAGCAATTTTCTTACTCATAATACTAGTGGCAATCAAAGGAACTGAAGAAACGGTAGCAGTAACATCTCGTAAAGCATAAATTTTCTTATCCATAGGTGCTAAACTAGCAGTTTGACCTGTAATAACAATTCCAATATCCTGAATTTGTTGAATTACCTCTTCGTCAGACAAATCCACATGATATCCAGGAATACTCTCTAATTTATCAATCGTACCTCCTGTATATCCAAGCCCACGACCACTCATTTTCAAAATTGGAATACCAAGACTAGCTACAATAGGAGCAATAACCAAAGTGGTTTTATCACCTATTCCTCCTGTAGAATGTTTATCAACAACAACACCAGGAATAAAGCTTAAATCTAATGTATCCCCACTATCAATAAATATCTTTGTCAAAGAAAATATTTCCTCTTCACTCATCCCATTAATACAAATAGCCATAAGCAAACTGGACATTTGATAATCCTTAACAGTACCATCTAAATAACCATTGAAAAAAACATCTAATTCATGATAATTCAATTCTTGACCTAATCTTTTTTTATTTATAATATCAGTAATCATACGATCTCCTTTCGAAACACATCTGTCTCACGAACCTGAAACCCCAACTTATGATATAAATGATGTGCAGCAGCTCTCTTTGGATTAGAAGTTAATTCTAAATATGCAACTCCTGTTTCCTTACAAAGAGAGAATACTTTTTCAAACATTTTAGTAGCAATATGCTGATTACGAAAATTAGGATGAGTACAAACATAATTAACATAAAAATAGTTAACTCCTCGAATTCCATCTATCAAACGGTTCAAAACAAGATACCCAACCACTTTGTCATCCACAACAGCAATAAGTTCTATATCTTGATCAGCAACCTTTCCAACTTTTTTTAACTGAAAAGATAAATCTAAAAGTTCATTAAGTGAATCTAAATACTTATCTTCATAATTTATAATATCCATAAACATCCCACCCTAGTATTATTATCATATCAAAAAAAAAACACTAATTCTAGTGTTTTTAAAATTATCTCTTCTTCTCCAAAACTTTAAGATATTGATTTGGCATATTAGGTACAGGATAAGCCTGCATTCGATAAGTATCAGCAATGTGAAATACGTCATCCCCCCAAATATTCAAGAGAACCACGACCATGCATAGCCTTATAAACTTTATCCATAATATCCCAATCATCTAAGTGAATACAATTAAAAAAATCATCTAAAGTAACACGATTATTAGTGCCTGGATAAAATTGACCTACTTTAGTTAAATCCATATGGAATGTTGTTAAAAAATATAGATGAATTAAACTTTTGATATCAAGTTCTTTTTTAAAAGACATATCAGGATTTGTATATTGACTTTGCATAATCTGACGATAATCACCAAGAGCAGTAGAAACAGAAAAACTTTTATATTTTCCAACTTGTAAACCGTCATAGTCAATAAATTGAATATCATACCCACCCTGTTTAGGCTGAATAAAAATATTATCACAAGTACAAAGATCAGGAAAAACAACATCACTAGCTTCACGAACCGGCTTTTCGATAGCAGCATACATTTCAGCAAATTTATATAAATCTTCCTGTTCTGTGATAGGTAAACTCTTATTATAATCTACAAAACTTTTCCCGTTTGCACAATCCATAAAGTACCCAACAAAATCATTTCCAATATAAGCAGCCCCTTTAGGTACTATAATCTCAGGAACATTGGAAATTTCTTTAGCATTTAAAATTTTATCTTCCATACTCTGACCAGTAAACAAATAAAATGTAGAAAGATAAGAAGGTGATAAAATTTTAAGAATATCACCAGACTCAGTTTGAAACAAAGCATTTTCATTAGATGAAATACACCTCAACTCGTTAAGCGCATTTTTTGTTATTTGTATTTTTTTCATATATCCCCCTAAAAGCAAACATATTGTATCAAAAAAACAGAAGAAAATCAATTTTTTTCTTCTGTTCCTGCTTGTTCTGTACTTTTAGAAGTCAAAAAAGTAACCTTCTCTCCTACCACCTCCATAATAGTTTCTTTTTTATTCTTCTTCTCTACAATTCTAGACTGCAATCTTCCCTTCACTCCAACAATATCACCTTTATGACAATATAAACTAGTATTCTCTGCAATATTATCCCAAACAATACATTTAATAAAATCAGTATCGTAATTGCCTTCCATATTTTTAAAACTTCTAGGAATAGCTAGAGTAAAAACTAAGTATTTTTTTAAAGAATCGCTTTTCTTAAGTTCTATATCATAGACAATTCTTCCAACCAAAACCACCTGATTTAACATATTTCACCTCCTTTCAAAAACATCATAATGAATCAAAAAAGAATTGACAAACAAGCAAAAAATAAAATTACAAAAAAAAGTACAACGAAAAAAGAGAAATCATCATCAAATTTCTCTTTTTAAAATACATGTAAAAGAACAAAAATCAATATTCAACAATTTTAAAAATATTCTGACAGTTTTTTAATGACGAAACTAAAGCATCAATTTCTTCCGTTGTATTATAAAAGTATAGACTTACTCTAACTGTAGATAAAACATTAAGATCTTCTTTTAACATTTTACTACAATGACTCCCAGAACGAACACAAATATGATACATACTTAAATATTTAGAAGCATCCATACTGGAAACACCTTCTACATTAAAAGCCAAAATACCACTATTACTATCTTTATTATAAATAGTAACCGAAGGAACTTCACTTAATTTCTCTACTAAATATCTTTTTAAATACATTTCATAAATATGAATATGTTCAAGACCTATTTTCATCAAATATAAAATAGCACTCCTCAACCCTAGAACTTCAGCAATTGGTGGCGTTCCCGCTTCAAATCGAACAGGAATATCCTTAAGTTGATACCCTCCTTCGCTATGAAAAGACTCATTCATACCTCCGCCATAAAAAACAGGAGCCATCTTTTTCAATAGATTTTCTCTTACAACTAACACCCCAACACCAGTAGGCCCACACATTTTATGACCAGAAAAACTTAAAAAATCAATATTATCATGAATAAAATCAATACTTAAGTGAGGTACACTTTGAGCACCATCAACATGAAATAAAATATTATGATTCCTACAATAATTACCAATTACGCGAATATTACGAACATCTCCAATCACATTAGTAACATGAGCCAAAGATACAACTTTCGTTTTTGATGTAATAGAAGACAAAAAATTTTTATAAGTAACAGCATAATTTTCATCAAGTGGAATAAAACGAATAACTATACCTATTTCTTCTGCCAAACGAATCCAAGGTAAAATATTAGAAGCATGTTCTGCTTTAGACAATAAAACCTCATCTCCTGCTTCTAAATAATTCTTCATAAATCCAAATACCATTAAATTAATAGAATGTGTAGTACCACTAGTAAAAACAACTTCTTCAGCACTAGAGCAATGAATAAAATCTCTAACTACAAACCTTGTAGAATCATACAAGTAATCTGCTAAAATAGAACTTTCATAAAGACCACGATGAATATTAGCAGTATAATAATTATAATAATCATTCATAGCATCAATAACACACCGCGGCTTTAAAGTGGTAGCCGCATTATCAAAATAAATAATGTTTTTATTAGATAATATTGGAAAATCTTCTCGTCTCATAGCATCACCTCATAGATATGATATTTTATGAGAAAAAAGAAGAAAGCTCCATAATATTAAACCAAAAGAAAAAGTATCTTTCGATACTTTTAAGCAACTTTTTGATATTCATAACTCGCTGTCTCTGTAGAACTAGAATTAATACCCAATTCTTGTCTAATCTGATTCATCGTATTTTCTAATCCACCATTAAGAACTGTAAGCTTTCTATTTTCTTCTAACAATCTAGAATTTTCATCCCTTAAGCTAGATACTTCTTGTATTTGAGACTGATATTTTTGAGTTTCTTGCTCCAATTCCATGATTCTAGCTTCTAAATCTTTATTTTGCTCTTGTAATTGTCGATTTCTTTGAACAATATCACTAACTGCATGAACAACATCACCCATATCTTGAGTTTCCATAGAAGCTTCTTCACTATTATCTCCACTAGAAATACTATCTTCCTCTTTAGATATAGCCTCATCTACACCAGAAAAAGGTTCCATACTTTCATCTTTTATTTCAGTATCATCTTGTGCTTCTGTAACAACTGAATTTTCTACCTCTTTAGTTTTATCAATAGAAATAGGTGGAATTAAAGTTCCAAGAGAATCATTTGATTCCTCAGCTTTCTCTTCTTCGAAAGACTCCGTGTTTTCAGCAGTAGAATCAGAAGCAGTTAAAGCAGCATCAATTTTATCTTTTGAAACAGAAACACCTGTAACATCTAAAGTATCCTCTTTCTTTTCTTCTGTTGGCTTGATTTCTGGAAGCACTGGGTCAACAACTACTTTATCATTAGATGGCTCTTCTTCTGCCAAGATTCCACTTGGCTTTACCGCAAATAAATCAGTACGTGGAAATTGGGCAACAGAAGATTCAGGAACATTAGTACTACAATAGAAGGAATCATCGGTCATTCCAATAAAACTATAATATTGATTATCAAATATATTTTTTCCATCTAAAGTATAAACTGTACCTTCAGATAGCAAATCATTTAAAATAAACTTACCATTAACCTCATCACCTTGACCATTCATTATTCTATTTAACTTATCTTTAATACTAGCATTAGCATTAACCATCTTTTCAGCAGAAAGAGGATCATTTCTAGAAGCAATAGCATCCAAAACACTTTTTGTTTTAGCTTCACTTCTAACAACCAATAAATACTTATCTTCTATTGTTTTTATAGATTTGTTTTCAAAAGGAATAATTATATCACCTTTTTGATTGATAACCCCCAGGTGAGTACGAAGAATCTGAGAATCAATTGCTTCTTTTAACACAGTAGAAGCGATATAAAAACCATTATCTAATTTTTTATCATTTAAAAGATAGTACACATCCTGTTTTGAACCTTCAGTGACCGTTACAAAATCACAATAGATATCTTGTTGACCATTATATTCAGAAACTTTACCTTTTTCAAACTTTACTTGTTTTTCTTCCTGCATCGTCAAAACACCACCTTCTATCATACTCTAATCATATAAAATTATAATACCACAAATCACTATCGAAAACAACTCCTTTTCCATAGATTTTTAACAAATAAAATTGCCAAAAAAAGAAAAAAAAGTTACAATGAAAATGGTGATAAAATGAAACAAGATAAAAAATTAATATTAGGAATGGCACTTCTTTTTTTCATAACTTTTGTGTCACTTGGAACATTAGTAGTAACTGAAAAATTAGCTCCCTATTATACAGATAAAATAAAAATAAAGATGGAAAAATATTTAAACGAAAACTATAAAGAAGAAAGAAAAAATTTAAAACTAGGAAAAATTACTTACAAAGCACAAACATATACAGCAAAAGTGACAAACATAAAAAATAAAGATTTATATTTTAATATTACTTATAAAAACAAAAAAATAACGGATACTTATAAAAAAGATTATCTAGAGGGAAAAACAATTCTTTCAAAATTAGAAACAACTATAGAAAAAGAAATAAAAGAAAATTTAAATATAAATACAACCATTACCTTTCCTCTAACATTAAATAAATATACAAAAAATATACAACAAAATATAATTAATAACAATATAGAACAATTGAATATCTATAACATTAAATTCAATATCAATAGTTCCTTACAAACAGAAGAAATTTCTACTCTAGTTACTAAAATAATAAATCAAATTCAAAATATCCATACATTAAATATCAATCCAAATTACTATACAATAAAAATAAATAGTAAAAAAGAGAATAAAAGTCTCACGATTAAAAATTTAACAGAAAAAAACTTAAATCAAGAAAACTTGACACAAATAATCTACTACATTATGATAGAAGATGAAAACAGTATTGGAAACAGCATCATTAAAGATAATAATATCAAATATGAATATAAAAGATATGGAGATGAATAAAAAGATTGTATTTTTTGTAAAATCATCAACAACGAACTACCATCAAAAACAGTATATGAAGATAGTAAAGTCAAAGTAATTATGAACATTAATCCAATTGTTAATATTACCAAAAAGCATTATGAAAATATTTTAGATATTCCAGAAGAAGTATTAATGCACGCTATGAAAACATTACGAGAAAATATATATCCTATATTAAAAGAAAAATTAAAATGTGAAGGTTTTACTATTTGTGAAAATAACTTTTTAGGACAAGATATTAGACATTTTCATATACACGTAATACCAAGATATCAAAATGACAAAATAGATTTTAATTACAATAAAGAACAATTAAAAGATTTAGATAACATATTTAAAGTCTTACAAGACAAGTAAGAATAGCATCAATTATAATGAAAACTAATGCCAAGATACTAAACCATCTTGGTATTTTTTTTACTATTTTTTCCTCAATAGGTAAAATAACATAAACTAACAATATAGATATAAATCCCCATAACAAACTCATTCCCAATGAAATATACGGACCTAAATTATATTTTTGATTGCGATAACTCCAAAACTCTTTATGAAAAACAGCCTCAATCACGACTCCTCCCAACCATTCTAATAAAGAAAGTAATAAAAAAACCGTAAAAAATAAAACAACTGTTTTCCAAAGCTTAGATAATTTTAGTTTACGAAAAACAACTTTACTAACCGCTACAATAATAATCGCTCCAAAGCCATATACGGGAATCCAAGGACCAAATAAAATTCCATTATTCATACCATGAAAAACAAAAACTTTTAATCCAGTTTCTAATAAAAATCCCAAAAAAGAATTAATAAAAAATAAATTTAAATAATAATACATATTATCACCATTATTAGTATTCCACAAAAAATAAAAAAGATAAGAATTAAATTCTTACCTTAATTAATAACACATTGTGCCACCTAAAATAATAGCTAATAAGATGTATAAAACAATAATAATAACAAAACTATTATTTCTTCTTGGAGCAACATTTTCAGAACAAGACATTAAAACACCTCCTTAAATATAAGCACCTAAGATAATAACCAAAAGAATGAACAAAACTAATAAGATTGCTGAAGACGAAATACAATTACTCATATCTTTTCCTCCTTTTTTTATGCTTTCATGATATTCTATGGCAAAATTGAAATTTGTGTGATTATATCTAGTATATTTATTGCACGAATTTATTTTTTTTGTTATGATATGTGTGTTTAGGAGGAATAACATGAATAAAAAAATAGGAATAGGATTATGTTCGCTATTAGCTATTACTGCAATCACTACAGGATGTGGTAAAGAAGCAAAATTAGATGATAATAAAACAGCAGTATCACTAAAAGGTGCTAAAATTACTGCTACAGACTACTACAATGAAATCAAAACAAGCAATATCTCTAAGTTAGTAAATATGATTGATCATGAATTATTTGATGAAAAATATCCAGCAACAGAGGAAGAAGACGAATCAGTAAAAAATCAAATTAATCAAATTAAGGAAAGTTATGGCTCAAATGATACAATGTTTCTAAGTGCTATTCAACAATATTTCGGAGTAAACTCCGAAGATGAGCTTGAAGATATGCTACGTCTAGAATATAAAAGAAATGAAGCAGTAGTGGATTATTTAAAAGATGAATTAACAGATAAAGAAATTGAAGATTACTATGACAAAAACATTATTGGAGATATTAAAGCCAGTCATATTTTAATTACTCCAGATGTAGATAGCGATGCAAGTGATGAAGAAAAAGAGAAAGCTGAAAAGAAAGCACAAAAAGAAGCTGAAAAGATTATAAAAAAACTAAATAATGGAGAAGATTTTGCAGATCTTGCGAAAAAGTATTCTGACGATAATGCAACTGCAAAAGATGGTGGAGACCTAGGATATTTCAATACAGACGACATGGACGAAAACTTCATGGAAGCTGTAAAAGAATTAGATAATGATGAATATACAAAAGAACCAGTAAAAACACAGTATGGATATCACATCATCTTAAAAGTAGACCAAAAAGAAAAACCTAAATTAAAAAAGGTAAAAGATGATATTAAAACAACTTTAGCAAACAATAAATTAGACAACAACTCTACTCTACACTATCAAACATTAATAGATATTAGAGAAAAAAATAATATAAAATGGAAAGATGATGAACTAGAAAAACAATATGAAGATCTAATGGATCAATTATTAGATGCTGTATCAGGTTCTACAACCAACTAAAAAGTACCATATTAGGTACTTTTATTTTGTTTAAAAATTACACAAGTATCATCAGAATAAATCATACGATACACATGACTATCTTTCAAATAACTAAAGATACCGCTTTTTTTAGGAACAATAAAATAATCGAATTGATATTTAGTTAACAAATTAGTAAAACGATAACGAAGTCTAGAAATATCTTGGTAATCTTGATATATTTCTCCAGAATATAAATCAGCACGACCATCAATAAAAACAGGAATATCTCGATAAATTAAATAAGCTCCATAATCATAATAGTTAAACAGCCTTTTAGGTTTTTCTTTTTCTAAAACTGTAATTGCTTCATCTGACAAAGTTTTTGTAGTAATAATACTAGAATAAGAAAAACTATGAACAAAAAACAAAAACAACAAAAATGAAAACATAAGAATTAGGAAACAAGAATAACAATCTTGTTTTCTTTCTGAAATATAATAAAATATAAAAAAACTAAATACAATATAACTAAAAAACCAAAAACGAATACTCTTTAATCCGAGATACAAAAATACTATATAAAACAATGCATCAATAAAACGTATCTTTTTTTTACTAAATACCATAACAACAAGAACAAAAAAAACAAATATAAAATAAACATAATGAGACAATTCATTTAAATTACTTGGTTGCCATTCTGCAATCGTAGAAAGCATCAGAGAATCTCCCATATTTTGATATGGATAAAATAACATTGTAATACCATGAGGATTAAATAAAATACCAAGCATACATAATAAAGCAACTACAAGATAAGTAATAATTTGACTCCTAGTTAACCGCACTGCCTCAATCTTCCTACAAGAAAATTGAAATAATCCGGCAAAAATAGCGAAAAAACACAACAAGTATGGCAAATTAGAAGACCCACCATGAATATTAGCCCAAAGCAAACTAACGAAAGGTAAAAAATATATTTTTTTAGAATTAGGGTGATAGAAAAAATCAAATACAAGCCAAACACTAATAGCAAGAAACAAAAAACTAAGTAACTGCGGTCTCCCACTTAAGCCTGTAAAAATCAAAGAAAAAAAGATAGTCCATAATAAAGCAAAAGGAACATTTTTTAAATACTCTCGTTTTTGTATAAAAAATAAAAATAATAACAAACCAAAAGAAACAGAAAAAACATAAATAAACAAATGAAAATCTCCAAACAAATAATCAAGACCATACAGTAATATTTCAAACAGCCATTCATGAGAAACCCATGGAGAATGAAAGAGACTCCATGAAAAAACATCTTGAGTCAAAATAGTAGAATGTTGAACCATATACTTCCCAGCTTTATAATGCCAAAAATAATCAATATCCATTCGTAAAAACAACATTAAAAATAACGAAAAAGAAAATAAAAAAGCAAAAAAGGAAAGCTCTAATTTATGATGCTTTATAAAACGCCTAATCTTCATAATATAAACCTTTCTGATACAATTTTTCTTTTATTTTAAATTCCAACTCTTTTCCTGAATACTTTTTACTAAGTCTACGATATAATTTCTCTGCTTCCTTCTTAGCAATATCTTTTGTATTACCAAAATCTAAACGTGATAACACTTCATCAATCAAAGAAACACTATAACCCAAATTCTGTAAATCGTGAATAATCTTTTTACGCAAAACAATTCCTCCACGAGTTCTATTGCTTTTAATTAGTCTACCAGCAACCTTCTCAATCCTTAAAACCTGTTCTTCTTTAGTAAAAATTTCTAGTTCTTCTAATACAATATCTAAGGATACTCCTTTATCCAACAATTCTCTTTCTAATTTTTTAGGACCTTTAGAAGTAGTAATCATCTGCGTATTAATATATGCCTTAGCAAAACTTCTATCATTTAAATATCCTTGATCCAATAATTTTTGGATGGCCTTGTCCACATACTCCTGTGGATATTCTTTTTGTAACAAAGAAAGACGCAAATCCTTTACTGATTTGAAGCGACTTTTTAAAGATTTTAAAGCCACATAATAAACATCATACTCCTGATTAGCAAGTAATATTTTTTCTAACTCATAATCACTAATATCCTTTTTTAATAATAATTCAAATTGTAAAATGACCTCTTCATATAAATCCAAACTTTTTTGAGACTCCAACTGCAGTTCATATTGTCCATTTCGTTTTTTCTTATATTTTAAAATTTTCATGTCATCACCCGATAATAGTATATCACGAAAAAAGAGAAAAGTATTACTTCTCTCCTTTTTTCACTTCTATCAGTCCTTCTGTGACTTCTTCTAAAGCCCTTCCAATATTTTTCGTACTCTTATACTCATTAGCAGGCATTTGCAAATAACCTGTTTTTGATATCTCTTTACTACGACGTGCAGCAATATGAACTAATTCGTACTTTGAGTCAACAATATTTAATAGTTTATCAATTGAAGGATAAATCATTCGTATCACACTCCCTATCATTAGAATAAAACACTCTAAAAAAATAATCAAGCAAGCTGACATAATTAGACACAATGATTTACAAATAAATATTAATTATTAAAAAACGAACATCAATATGTTCGTTTAAAAGAAAGATTATCTAAATTGACAACAAGATCCGCACTGAACATTACTTACTACATTCTCTTCAGAACAAGTATACTGAGGACGATAAGTATGCCTAAAAATATGATGATTAATAATTCTAGTATGGATTGGACAAACATGAGGTACTTCATGAACGATTGTCTTATGAATACATTTTTGCTGAACTCCTTCTTGTACTGGACATCCCATATTTGAATTCATATTCATTCCCATGTTCATCCCATTCATTTCGCTATTCATATTAATATCAACATTCATATCATTATCAACCACATTATTATTCCCTTTAACAGTAGAATCAAAATCAAAACTGTTTTGATCAAACATTATAATTACCTCCTATATTTTATCTTATGTAAAATAACTAATTAGAAAACGACATATGCCTATAAAAAATAGATATCAACAAAAAAAGTACTAAAACTTAGTACTTAAAAAGGCAACTTCATATTTCCATTAGAAAACTGTTTCATCATTTTCTTCATTTGATCAAACTGTTGTAACAACTTATTCACTTCTTGCACCGAAGTACCACTACCATTAGCAATTCTAGTTTTTCGACTAGCTTTAATAATCTCTGGATGTCGTCTTTCTTTTGGTGTCATAGATAAAACAATAGCTTCAATATGAGCAAGCTGTTTAGGATCAATTTTAACATTATTAAGCCCCATCTTCTTTGCACCAGGAATAAGTTTAAGTAAATTTTCTAAAGGTCCCAACTTTTTCATCTGTTTCATTGTAGATAAAAAGTCTTCCAAATCAAATTTTCCTTGTTGCATTCTTTTAGCTGTTTTTTCTGCTTCTTTTTCATCGATAGCTTCCGTTGCTTTTTCCACCAATGAAACAATATCACCCATTCCAAGAATACGTCCTGCCATACGTTCTGGATCAAAAGAATCCAGACCATCCAATTTTTCAGATATACCAATAAACTTAATAGGAACATTAGTCAAATGACGAACAGATAAAGCGACCCCTCCTCTAGTGTCACCATCTAATTTTGTAAGAACAACACCAGTAAGAGGTAATTTTTCATTAAAACCTGTAATAACATTAATAGCATCTTGACCCATCATTGAATCGATTACTAATAAGATTTCATCTGGATTTATCTCAGTACGAATATTCTCAAGCTCACCCATCAAATCTTCATCGATATGTAAACGACCTGCTGTATCAACCAAAACATAATCATAACCATTCTCTTTTGCATAACTAATAGCATTTTTAGAAATTTCTATAGGATTACCATTACCTTCATCATAAACTTCTATATTTAATTGCTTTCCAATTTGTTTCAACTGATCAATTGCTGCCGGACGATAAACATCACAGGCAACTAACAAAGGCTTTTTTGCATGCTTTTTTCTTAAAAAATTAGCTAATTTCCCAATCGTAGTTGTTTTACCAGAACCTTGCAAACCAACTAACATCAAAACGGCTGGATTACCCTTCAAACAAATATCTTCTTGTTCTCCACCAAGTAATTCTGTCAATTCATCTTTTACAATCTTAACAAACAAATCACCAGGGTTGATACTACTAGCAACTTCTTCTCCTAAAGCCTTTTCTTTAACCGAAGTAGTAAATTCTTTTACAACCTTATAATTTACATCTGCTTCTAATAATGCCAATCTAATCTCACGCATCATATCAGAAATATTATCTTCCGTTATTTTGCCATATCCTTTTATTTTATGAATCGCATTTTGTAAACGATCTCCTAAACTTTCAAACATATAATCACCTAGCATCTATTATACAAAAAAATAAAAAACAAGTAAATGAAAAAAGCAGGAATACCTGCTTATTGATTACCATCTGTAGTAAGTGATACTAACGGTGTACCATTAGGAGTCACTACATCAATAGGATTTACATTTTGACTATTACTAGCATCAGAACTACCAAAAGGCATAATAGATGGTTCAGCAGAACTAGTATTCTGATTAACATTTAAATTAGGAATTTCTAAATCTAAAGCAGAATCTTCTGTAACCTCTATTAAAGGTTTAGAACTAGCAGGAATCTTACCAAAATCAGTTGGAACTGACGGAGTATCAAAAGAATTTTCTCCCGCTGGAGTATCGATATCATCATCCATCTCACCATCACCAAAATCTAAATTGCTAAAATCCTGAAAAACGGAAGAAGTTGTAGTCTTAGGAACAGCATTTGTAACAACATCAGGCATAGCTTGAGATGATTTTTCTTCCGTTAAATTAAATAATGGTGTATTATTATTTGGAGTTGGATTAGAATCCATACTTGAAGAATTATGATTTAAAGTAGGATTTGACATACTATTAGTCATAGACATGGACGAAGTAGTAGGAATCGCTGGAGAACTAACTTGTGTAGAAATACTATTCCTAGACTGACTATTACTATTACCACTCCATACCGCAACGACATCACAGTTACCACTCCATGGAGCAGGATTAGGCATTTCTAATTTACAAATCAACGGTATCTTAAAGGCCATACCAAATCCTAAACACGTACCAGCTTGCAATGTCTTTTGTTTTTCAACAATTTCATCACTAATATTTGGAACCATCTTACGAATATAATCAACATCGGTAGGGTGATTCATCTTAAAAATCAAGAAATTAGAACATTGAGAAATAACCGTATCAGAAAGTTCTACTGGTCTTTGAGAAATAAGTCCAAGTAAAACACCATACTTACGTCCTTCTTTAGCAATACGTTCGAAAATATTATAACCAATCAAAAATCTATCCGTATCATTTTGAATATAACGATGTGCTTCTTCAACAACAATATGAAAAGGAATACTAGCTCTATCTTTCAATCCTTTTGCAAATTCAAAAACAAGTCTTGAATAAATCTTTGTAATAACTTTTGCAAAATCATCATCGACATCATCCAAATTAAAATTAACCATTTGATATTTACGACCATTACTAATTAATAAAGAAGATAAATAACTTTCAAGAGAAACATAATCAGAAACATCAAAGAATTTAGCATATTCCCCAACAATTAAAGCATGTAAACGAACTTTAAGAGTAACAGCATCTCCATAAGTATTTTCATTTCTTAACCAACCCTCACTAATCAAAGTGAAGTTAAGTGCTTTCTCTAATGTATCTAAAGTATAGAAAACTCCGCCTTTTGGTTCGTAGTTATCATATTCATTCTTAATAAAGGAAGAAACATATTCTGTAAGCAAAACACTTTCAGAAAATTGACCTTGAGAATCAATCAAAAAGCACTCACGGAATTTTCTAGTATAACCAATCCCTTGTACTGGGGCTTCCAAATTAAACTGTGGAGTAGAACAACTTGCTAAAATAGAAAATATTTCATTTCTCTTATTAGGAGATGTTTCATTTGTATAAAGAATTGTCATAATAGCTTTCGCAATTAAATGATTTTTATAGTTATTAGCATCCATATCATTTTGAGAAAATATTAATGCCAATTTTAGCATTCTCTCAATAATTGGTAGTTGAGAATGATTCGTAGCCTGTAATAATAAAGCTAAGTCACTTGCATTAAGTAACCAAATAGGTAAACGTAATTTTTCACCAATTCCGTCTACTTCATTAGTACTAAAAAAACGATAATGATAATTTGGATTTATAGAATTCAAATTCTTAAACGCATTATAATATTCACCTGATGAATCAAAAAGTAATATATTTGCTTTATAAGGAAATAGTCTTTGATCATGAAACATATTCTGAAAAAGGCGAGATACACCACAAGATTTACCACTACCACTGTTACCAAAAATAGCAAAGTGATTACTAAAGAAATTATTAACATCTAAATAAACTGGAAAGTCATTATAAAATGGACTAACACCAAATTTCATATATCCTGCTTTATCTTCTCCAACAATCATAGGAATTTCTGATTGATCAATAACACGAATAGAAGCATCCAAAGCAGGCTTACGAATAGTACCACCAATTAACCTTCCATCAACAATTTCACCCAAAAATCTCGCTTTAACAATATCTTTATCTAAATCATCAACTTCGCCTAATACCTTCTTGTCTTTATCCTCAAAAACAAGATGTAAATTCATCAAATTAACAGCTAAATTATCTGCATCCTTCAAACGAATATTTGCAGAATGATCGCTAATATAAACAATTCTATCAAACATAATAATACCCCTCTATTCATATTCCCCTATCATATTATAAATTATATCTTTTTTTTTCACCTTTTACAAGCCAAAAAGAAAAAGAACAAAAACTTTGTTCTTACAAAACATCCTCAATCCGTTTTTTTACATCATCAATAGAAGAAAAATCTAAAGCTTCCTCTAACTTTTTCTTTTTTTGATAAAGATGTAAAGCATCTTCATATTCTTCTAGCTTAGCAACCGTAATATGAATTTGTTTAAAAATTGCATTACGACTAACATCATAAGCATCAGACATCTCACCAAGACTTAAATTATCAAAATAATAATCTTCAAAATACTTCTTTTGTTTCTCAGTAAGTAATCCCTGATACAAATCATATAACTCTCCATAATAAACAAAATCTTCCATACTATACTCCTATAAAATGTACTCCAAGATATATAATCAAATCTAAAATCAATAAAATAATTCCAACAATTGCATATAAAATTGTTGCTTTTTTACGTCGATAAATTATCTGATTATTATATGCCATAACAAGTAAAGTGAGTCCTAAAAACAATTGAAAAATATAAATCATATCATGGTCTACAATATACCAAATAAATAATCCTAAAGTAAAAAAAGTAAGAAAAAGTTGAATATTAATAAAAATAATATTAAATCTAGTGACTTTTCTTGGTTGTGTAACTATTGTGTCTTGTTTTATTTCTTTTTTCTTCGTCATTTCACATCATATCCTTAAATAATCCATAAATATATTTTTCAATATCAAATACTTGTAAATCCTCTTTGGCTTCGCCCAAACCAATAAATTTAACAGGCAATCCCAGTTGCTCTTTTATTGCTAAAACAATTCCACCTTTTGCAGTCCCATCAAGTTTAGTTAAAACAATACCTGTAATATTAGTAATCTCTTGAAATGCTTTTGCTTGACTAATTCCGTTTTGACCAGTAGTAGCATCAATAACTAATAAAGTTTCATGCGGTCCCTCCGGAATAATACCACCAATAACTTTATTCATTTTTTCTAATTCTTTCATCAAATTTACTTTATTTTGCAGGCGACCAGCAGTATCAATTAAAACAACATCATAACTTTCATTTTTTGCCATCTGACAACCATCATATACAACACTAGCAGGATCACTTCCCTCTTCTTTACCATAAAAAGAAACACCTACTCTTTCGCTCCAAAGCTTCAATTGTTCTACCGCTCCAGCTCTAAAAGTATCGGCCGCAACTAGCAATACCTTCTTGCCCTCCTGCTTCATTTTCCAAGCAATTTTCGCAATCGTTGTAGTTTTGCCAACTCCATTGACTCCAACAAATAAAATAACGGTAGGACCATTCTCACAATATTTAATTTTACTAGACAAAACCTCATCGCCTACATAGATAATAAATAATTCATCAACAATAATTTCTTTTAATAACTCTGGGTCACTAATCTTTTCTTTTCCAACTCTATCTTTTAAACGATCAATAAAGTCCATAACCGTATTAACACCAATATCAGCCATAATCAAAATTTCTTCTAACTCATCAAAATATTCATCATTAATAGTACGATATTTATTAGTTAAATTAGCTAACTTAGAAACAAAACCTTCTCTAGACTTACTAAGTCCTTTTTCATAAACCTTTACTTCTTCTGTTTTCTTCTGTTCTTCTTGCGTTATATTTTTTTCTTGTTTATCAGACTGAAACATAGTCTTTAATTTATTAAAAAATCCCATAATAATCACCACTCCTATTTTAACATAGAAGAATGATGTTTACAATCAAGAATATCAACTATATATAGACAAAAGAAAAAATATATAGTATAATTTCATAGTCAGCTTAACGAAACAAAAAGAAAGGAGTTATTATGGAAAAACCTAATGGAACAAAGATTGTTGTTTTAGGAGGTCTCGGAGAAGTCGGAAAAAATATGTATTGTGTAATGCATAACGACGCTATTGTAATTATTGATACCGGTGTAAGTTTCCCAGAAAGCGAACTTATGGGAGTAGATTATGTTTTACCTGATTTTACATTTCTAAAAAAGAATGAAAATAAAATCAAAGCACTTTTAATTACTCATGGACATGAAGATCATATTGGAGGAATTCCCTTTTTATTACAAAGTCTTAATATTCCTGCCATTTATGCACCAAATCATGCAAAAGAATTAATTGCTGTAAAATTACAAGATAAAAACATAAGATACGATAATTTATTTGTTTATACAGAAGATACAAAATTAAAATTTAAAGAAATCGAAATTGAATTTTTTAGAGTAACTCACTCTATCCCAGATTCTCATGGAATTAGTATTAAAACACCAGATGGAAGAATTGTAACAACAGGAGATTATAAATTTGATCTTACTCCAATTGGACCAATGGCCAACTTATATAAAATGGCATGTCTTGGGGAAGATGGAGTAGATTTATTCATAGGGGACTCTACAAATGCGTTAAATGAAGGGTTTTCAACAAGTGAATCCGTAGTAGATGAAACGTTAGGAGAAATGTTTGATAAATGTAAAACCAATCGTATTATCATCGCAACATTTGCTTCTAACATTTATCGTATCAAGCATATTTTTGAAACTTGCTATAAACATAATAGAAAAATATGTATCTTCGGTAGAAGTATGGAAAATAATATTAATATTTCTCTAAATGCTGGCTATATTAATCATAAAGAACTGCTAGTTTCTCCTGAAGAAGCTAACAACTTAAAACCTGGAGAAGTAGCAATCCTTTGCACAGGAAGTCAAGGAGAACCACTTGCTGCCTTATCAAGAATTTCCAATGGTACGCATAAACAAATCAAATTAAGACCAGATGATGTAGTTATTTTTTCATCTAGTGCCATTCCAGGAAATGCACTAAGCATAACAAAGACAATTAATAAATTATGTCTAAAAGGAGTAAAAGTTTATACAAACTCATCTCTAGCAGACTTACACACATCAGGACATGCCAATGAAGAAGAAATAAAACTAGCAATACGTTTATTAAAACCAAAATACTTAATGCCATTCCATGGAGACTATAGAATGTTAAAACGACAAGCAGACATTGGAATTAGTTGTGGAATACCAAAAGAAAATACTTTCATTCTAAAAAATGGTGATAGCTTAACTCTTAAAGATCACGTAGTAACAAAAGGAGAAAGCATGCCAGGAGCTGACGTCTATGTAGATGGAAATAGAATTGGAGAAATTGGTAGTGCCGTAATTAAAGACAGAAAAATTATGGCAAACGATGGTATTTTAGTAGTAATTGTCAACGTAAACATGAAAAAAAGAGAACTATTAATAAAACCAAATATTACAACGAGAGGCTTCGTCTTAGTAAATGAAAATGAAGAATTAATTCATAAAATTGAAAATAAAGCAGAAACAATTATTAAATCCGAGTTAACAAATCCTAAAACAACATTTCAATCATTAAAAACTGATATAACAGAAGAATTATATCCATTTATTAATGATTTAACTGGTAGAAAACCAATTATTTTACCAATTATTTTAGATATCAAAAAAGAAAAATAGACACCAGTCTATTTTTTTTGATGAATTTTTTCCATAATATCATTAGTAATATTTGGATAAAAATCTGGAACTTCACAAAACTTTTTCAAATCATTAGGAATTCCAGAAAAAGGTCTAATAAAAGAAGATACAACAAATTGCTCTTTTCCCAAAATTTCCGCTTGATAAAGAGAACTATAATATTTAACTGTATCTGATAAATAAGGAAGAATATCTTGATTACCCCCAGCTGCATAATAATTTTTTATTTGATAAGAAAGAAATGATAAATCACCTTTATTATCTAAATAATTAGGATTTAAACACATTCTAAAGTTATGATTTAAAATAAGTAAAGAACGATAAGCTTCGTAAGAATATGTATCATCATGATAAATAATGGATTCTAAAATCATATTCATGCGATGCAGTGTATCCAAAAGGGTAGCACTATCCATATTAGAAAAACGACAGCTCTCATCAATCAACCATAAAAATTGCTTCTCCATAATATCATTCAGCATCCAAAAAAAGGAAGCTTACTTAGCCTCCTCTTGAGCTCTTGTTTCACGAACAACAGTAATTTTAATAGTTCCAGGATATTTCATATTAGCTTCAATTTGTTCTTTAACTTCTCTAGCAATCTTATGTGCCTCTAAGTCATCAACCTCTTCAGGTTTAACAATAACACGCAACTCACGACCTGCCTGAACAGCATAAGATTTTTCTACACCTGGAATATGATTACCAACTTCCTCCAATTGAGAAAGACGATTAATATAATTTTCTAATGAATCATTTCTAGCACCAGGACGTGATGCAGAAAGAGCATCCGCAATTGCTACAATACTAGAAATAACACTAGTTGCTGGAGTATCACCATGATGAGAAGCAATAGCATTAATTATAACAGAATCTTCATGATACTTTTTCGCAATATCTACACCGATATCTACATGACTACCTTCAATCTCATGATCAATTGCCTTCCCAATATCATGCAAAAGACCAGCACGCTTTGCTAATGTCGTATTTTCTCCCAACTCACCAGCAAGAAGACCAGATAAATGAGCAACTTCCAAAGAATGTTGCAAAGCATTCTGACCATAACTAGTTCTAAAATGAAGTTTACCAATAATTTCAATTAACTCTGGATCAAATTTTGTAAGCCCTAGTTCAAAAGTAGCATCTTGACCATATTCAATAATCTGTTGTTTCATATCCTGACAAACTTTATCATAAAGTTCTTCAATTCTTGTTGGATGAATCCGACCATCTTTAATCAAAGTTTCCAATGTAACACGTGCAATCTCACGGCGCAAAGGATCAAAACTAGATAAAACAACCGCTTCTGGAGTATCATCAATAATTAAATCTACACCTGTAATAGCTTCTATAGTACGTATATTTCTACCCTCACGACCAATAATACGACCCTTCATTTCATCATTTGGTAAATCTACGACAGTTACTGTTTGCTCACCTGCAATATCCGCAGCATATTTTTGCATAGATGTAACAATTAATTCTCTAGCTGTTCTATCTGCAGTAAGTTTAGCTTCATTCTCGCTTTCACGAACAAATTCTGCTATTTCTTTACTCATATTCTCTTTTACTTGACTCATTACCATTTCTTTAGCTTTTTCTTTGCTAAATCCTGAAATTTTTTCTAATAAATCTAGCTGTTGTTTTTTTATCTCATCCACTTTACTTTTTTCATTTTGGATTTCACTATTTTTAAGAGAAAGTCTATCTTCTCGTTCATCCAAAGATGCTTCACGTTTTTGACATAATTCATCTCGTTTATCAATACTAGCCTCTCTTTGTAATAAACGATTTTCTGATTCCTTAATTTCTTCTTTCTTTTCACGAATTTCTTTATCTAAATCCATTTTTAATTTATGTGCTTCCTCTTTTTGCTCCAAAGCAGCGTCTCTTTTCATCTTTTCAATATCTTTTTTTGCATTAGCCATAAGTGACGCAACTTTTTTAGAAGCAACACTAACTCTGATACTATTTATAACAAATGCTATAAAAAGCCCTATAAGTAATCCAAGCATTACAAGTAAAATGGAGAAAATATAATTATTCATAAATTCCCTCCATCTAGATTAAGGAAATACCTAAATCTAATTCTATTGTAATTTTATTTCTATACAATGTCAAGGAAAAGAAAAAGTCCATAGGATTACCTATAGACTTAAATTAACTAACTTTAAAAAACACTTTAGACCGTCCAAACCCACTTGATTTTTGTTCTTCCCTAGCCAAGGAAAAATCATATTTAGAAACCTGAATTGCCCTAGTATTAGCAGATATACTTTTAGATTCATCAACACAAAGTTGCTGTGTATCAGGCTGTAAAAAACTAGGATTAGAAGCATTTCTAATCAACTCATCATACTCTCTAACAGAAAAAACTCTAATATCATCAATATCAATTTTTTCTAAAAAAGACTCAATAACTCTACTAGTTCTATCATCAGTATCAAAATGATAAATAATTTTAGAAATAGGAGTAAAATCCACAATACCGTTTTTTGGAAAAAACATAGGTACTAAATTACCAGTAGAATAACCAGGATGAAAAAAATGCTTAGTAGAATAATTACCATCTAACCTCATAGAATAAAGCTCATTAATAAATTCTCTTTGCCTAAAATAATGAATATGCCCTAAAACTTCACGAACAACTTCCTTCTCTTCATCAAAATAACAAAACAAAACAGTATAATCATTCATGATAAATTCTCCTTCATATAGCTATAGGCAATAATATCAAGAACTTTTGTCATATTTTGTCACATTTTGTCGAAAATTATTCTTTAATTAAATATTTCATAATAACATCATAATCAGAATATGGAATTCTTTTATCTAAAACAGCCATATAATTATCTCTTCCCTTACCAATAACTGCAACAACATCACCCTTTTTAGCATTTTGAAAAGCAAAATTTATCGCATCTGGTCGACTAGAAATAAAAGTATAGTTGGTATCCTGATGACCTCCTATCATATCAGAAACAATATCTTTAGGATTTTCAAACCTAGGGTCATCCATAGTAAAAACGATATAATCAGAATATCTAAATAAAATATCTCCTATTCTTGGACGCTTCTCCACTTCTCTTCCACCAGCAGCTCCAGTAACAACGATAATTCTAGAATACCCTGACAAGCTTTGCAATAAATTTAAAATACCATTTTCAGTATGAGCATAATCAAGTAAAACAGTAAATCCCCTCTTGTCATAAAATAATTCTCTTCTTCCTAACACAAGAGATAATTTAGATAAATCATGAATTAAGTCTTGATAAGGAATAGAAAAACTATTTACAAGCAAACAAGCAAGAACCACGTTGTAAACATTATATAATCCCTGAAAAGGACTAGAAACTCGATAACTATGACCACCATAAGTAACTGTAAAATTTGTTCTTTCTTTACATTCAGAAACATCAGAGATGACACAATCATTATTTTTATTTACACCGAAATTTACTATATGATTAGCAGTCAAAAGTTGACAATTACTATCATCACCATTAACAAATATGTTAGCATCTTCTCGACATAAATTAGCCAATTGAAACTTACAATTTCTATAATTTTCAATTGTCTTATGAATATTCAAATGATCTTCCGTAATATTAGTATAACCAATGGCATCAAATAAAATAGAATCAACTCTATGATGTAAAAGAGCTTCACTAGACACTTCCATCACAACAACTTTACAACCATATTTTTTAATAATAGAAAAATAATGGTAAAGATCTTCAATACATGGTGTAGTATTACTAGTAGGATAAACATCATCCCCACAGAAAAGACCATTAGTACCAAGATAAGCAGTAGGAATATATAAATTTAATAAATTTCTTGTAATAGTAGCAGTAGTAGTTTTTCCATCTGTGCCAGTAATACCTATAAAACGAAATTCACTACTAGAAACATCATAAAACTTTTCACATATCGACAATAATTCTTTATCAATATCAGAAACAACTACAGTAGGAACAGAAATATCTGTATCCCTATCAGCAACTACCGCAACAGCACCATGTTCTATAGCATCATCAATAAAATCATAATGATCAACATTGAATCCATTAATAGCAATAAACAAATACCCTTCTTTAACATTTCTAGAATCAGTAGCAATTCCCAATATTTCTATATCAAAGTCACAATTTACCAGTTGATTTAATCGTTTCATAAAACACCTCTATTCAAATACTATGAAAAAAGAAAAAGAATATTAATTATCCTTTTCTTTTTTTAGTTTTTCCGCATCCCCCAAGTCAATATCATAATACTCACGAACTTTTTTCTCAATTTCTTGACATAATTCAGAATTATCCTTAAGAAGTAATTTAACATTTTCCTTTCCCTGTCCAAGCTTTTCTCCTTGATAAGAATACCAAGCTCCCGTTTTTTCAACTACGCCAGCCTCTACTCCTAAATCAATAACTTCTCCTTCATGAGAAACACCTTCACCATACATAATATCAACAGTAGCAGTTTTAAATGGTGGAGCAACCTTATTCTTAACAACTTTTATCGTAGTTTTATTACCAACAACCCCATCTCCCATTTTTAACTGTTCGTTGCGGCGAATATCAAGACGAATCGTAGAATAAAACTTAAGTGCACGTCCTCCCGGAGTAGTCTCAGGATTACCAAACATAACACCAACTTTTTCACGCAATTGATTAATAAATATAGCAATCGTATTCGTTTTATTAATCGTACCAGAAAGTTTTCTTAATGCTTGAGACATTAAACGTGCTTGAAGTCCAACATGAGAGTCCCCCATTTCTCCATCAATTTCAGCCTGTGGCACTAAAGCAGCAACAGAATCAATAACAACAATACTAATTGCTTGACTACGAACTAAAGCTTCGCAAATTTCAAGTGCCTGTTCTCCAGTATCTGGTTGAGATAGTAACAACTCATCCACATTAACTCCTAAGCGTTCAGCATATACTGGATCCAAAGCATGTTCAGCATCGATAAAAGCTGCTCTTCCACCTGTCTTTTGTACTTCAGCAATAGCCTGAAGTGCAAAAGTAGTCTTACCACTAGACTCAGGACCATATATTTCAATAATTCTTCCTCTAGGATAACCACCTACTCCCAAGGCAATATCCAAAGATAAACAACCGCTAGAAACAACATCAACCTTCATATGTTTACTGTCACCAAGCTTCATAATAGACCCTTTACCAAATTGTTTTTCTATATCATTTAATACTTGTTCCAAAGCTTTATCTTTTGAAGCTTCTTTACTTACACTTTTCATAATTCCTCCTATTAATAACAAAAGTATTTACAAACTAATTATATAATAAAAAAAAAGAAAAAGCAACATCTTTTTCGAACAATTGTTTTATACATAAATTTTTGCTCAAAAATAAAATTTTCCCTAATCGAATAGAGAAAATTTATTCTTATTTTATTATGAATTTACTTTTTCTTCTTTTCCAAATATCAATGCTTTATTCATATTGAAATATTGAATAGCAGAAACAATAGATAAAATTGTTGCTATATAAAGTAGAATCTGTGCAACACTAATATTAATAAATTCAAATGGAACATTATAAAAGAAAACTAATGTTGTACCTACCATCAATGTAGCAGTCTTTAACTTTCCAGATCCGATAGCGGCAACTACTCTTCCACGTCCTGCTGCTTCCATCTTAATTGCATTAACTACAATGTCACGAAGAACTACAATAACTGGAATAATAGCAGAAATCATATTTTGACCAGCTAAAATAATTAAAACACTATTTACTAAAGCTTTATCAGCAATAGCATCTAACATCTTACCAGTATTAGTAACCTGATTATTTTTTCTAGCTAAATAACCATCTACAAAATCTGTAAGGCTAGCAACAATAAAGATTACTCCAGCGATAATATATTGTAGTGATATCCCACCTAACACATTATAAGTTGGAAATTGTACTCCTACATCATAAAAAGGAAAACATAATAAAATAATAAGAACTACAGTTAATACAAGACGAAGAACTGTAATTTTAGTAGGTAAATTCATTTACATACTCCTCCCTTACCTTTGGCATTAACTCTGTATCAACAACAGGCGCTTTATTAATTGTACTTACAATTGCATAGATAACAATAAATAGAAAAACAACAGCAATAGGAATAAACATAAAAGGCCAAATAGGAAGTTTCTTCTTATGTTCAATTGTATAAGGTGATTTAACTTTCTTTTCCCCTTTTTCTTCCAATTTACGCTGTGCCTCTCTAATATCATCTAAAGAAATTTTGGATGTATGTTCAAATAAAAAACCGTTGAATTCATCCACAACTTTTTCTGGTTCTAACCCTAAATACTTAGCATAATGACGCACATATTGCTTTAAACTATAAACATCTTTAAAAGCACGTACGTTACCACTCTCTATATTTTCAAGTTGAGATGTAGAAAGTTCTAAATCTTCAGCAGCTTCTTCCATACTAACACCATTACTAATTCTAGTATGCTTTAAATACTCTCCTAGTTCTTTCACAGAAACACCTCACAATAATAACAAAAAATATAAATAAGCCATGTTCTGTTCCTGTTTCCAGGCGACAAACATTTATCTACCATCACTGGTCCTTAACTTCGTTCGTTTCCTCTGTTAAAGCTCTCCTACCAAATTTGGATTTCTCACTCGCGGGGTTTACCACGTTTCACTCTTTCGTTTCCAAAAGCATCGTCTCTGTGGCACTTTATGGAATAAATCATATCCTAAGACTTAGATCATATCCGCCGTTAGCAAATAGCTACCCTAGGTTATTTTTTCCCTAGGCACGAACACTACAATCATCACAGACTGTATGAGCATGGACTTTCCTCTAATATAAAAATATCAGCGTTTGTCTATATATTAATTGTCATTATCTTTATTAGTACCATATACCATTTTTTCAAGTTGAGAAAGACGTCTTAAAATATCTAAATTAGTAACCTCAGGAACCTCTACATTACTACGAGCAACTTCCATACTCATTTTTGAATTCCGAAGTTCTTGCTTTAAGCTCATAATCTCACCCAATAAATCAGCTTTTTCTTTCTCTAAATTATTAATGATATTTAAGAACTGTTCATAGTCTCCAATGATAATATCAAGAAACTGGTCCACTTCTTTTAATCGGTATCCACGAGTATCAATTTTAAACTCTTTTTCCAAAATATCTTGCGGCATAAGTGTAATCTTATTCTGATACATGTTATCACCAATCCCTTACAGTAATATTATGTCATTGATTAAGGGTTTTGTCAATTAGATAACCTCTGTTTTATAAAAGAGCATAAAAGGTCTGATTTTGCTATTCTAGTCTTACTAGAAAGCATATTAAAAATCTGTATTGCCTGAAAACTATTCATAGTATCACCAAAAAAATAATACTAAAAAAAAAGAAAATTTTCACACACTTCGACAAAGCATCCTAAAATTAGACAAATAAATTTTAGAAAAGTTATGACTTTATGATGCAAAATTATAGAAAAATTATAAAACATATAGTATAATACAAAATAGGTGATGAGATGAACTATCCAAATGGAATCAAGAAGCAAAATATGCAATCCCCTATCACATATAGAAACCGAGGAATGTCATTAGAAAGCGATCTTAACGAATCCAATGAATATTATAGAGAAATAGATAAAGCATATATATATAAAAAACCAACACCAGTAAAGATTGTAAAAGTAAACTATCCATCACGTGATAAAGCGGTAATTACAGAGGCTTACTACACAATTCCATCAACTACTGACTATAATGGTTTATACAAAGGAAAATACATTGACTTTGAAGCAAAAGAAACAAAAAACAAAACAGCTTTTCCTCTAGCTAATATTCACTCTCACCAAATAAAGCATATAAAAAATATATATAACCATCAAGGAATAGTTTTCTTAATTGTAAGATTCATTCATTATAATGAAACATATTTATTATTAGGAAAAGATTTTTTAGAATTTATAGAAAAAGAAAACAGAAAATCAATTCCTTATTCTTTTTTTCAAAAAAAAGGATATTTAATCAAAGATGGTTATAGACCGAGAATCGACTATTTAAGTATAGTAGATACTATAATTGGAGGTATATAAAATGCAGAAAAAAGTAATAAAAAGGAAAAGTGCCCCAAAACAAAGACGAAGTAAAAGTAATAGTGGAAGCACAAAAGAATACAGCATAAAAAGAAAACCTCAAACATCATCCAAAGCTAAAAATGAAAATATAAATGTTCAAATAGCTTGTTGGATTGGTTTTGTAGCATTACTATTGCTATGCTATTTAAAACTAGGGTTAATTTTTACATTAATTACTGCTGTAGGAATTGGAATTATTGTAGGAGTAGCGCACTTACTACGAAAAGCTAAAAATGATAAGAAAAAGAAAAAAATTATTAATATTATTCTAATAATTATCTTAGGACTAGGTATTTTATGTTTAGCCTTATTTGCTGCATTCTTAGTCTATATCACAGTTACAGCACCTGAATTTGATGCTAAAAGGCTAGATAAAAAAGAAATGAGCTTATTCTATGACAAAGACGAAAAGAAATATGCGGAATCAGGAGACGAAAGAAGAGAAAAAATTTCATACGAAGAGCTTCCACAAGTGTTTGTAGATGCCCTTGTCGCAACAGAAGATTCAAGGTTCTTCGAACATAATGGATTCGATGCACCAAGATTCCTAAAAGCAAGTATGGGACAATTGTTAGGAAATTCCGATGCTGGTGGAGCATCAACAATTTCAATGCAAGTAATAAAAAATACAATGACATCAAAAACCGATAGCGGAATCAAAGGTATTATTCGTAAATTTACAGATATCTATTTAGCCATATTTAAACTAGAAAAAAATTATACCAAAGAACAAATTATTGAATTCTATGTAAATAATCATGGACTTGGTGGTATGGTGTATGGAGTAGAAGAAGCTGCTCAAACATACTTTGGAAAAAGTGCAAGCGACCTAAACTTAAGTGAAGCCGCAACATTAGCTGGTATGTTCCAAGCACCTACTTACTATAAACCAGATGTTAATCCTGAAAATGCCGAAAAAAGACGTTCTACGGTACTATATTTAATGGTAAGACATGGATATATCACCCAAGAAGAAGCAGACATAGCAAATAGTATTCCAGTAGAAGATTTGATAGTAGAGCAAGCAGCATCTTCTGACCCATACCAAGGATATCTTGATACAGTAATAAGTGAGCTTGAAGATAAATACAACATTGATCCAAGTAAAACACCTGTAGAAGTTTATACAAACCTAGATAGAAGTAAACAAGAAGCCGTAAACTCTGTCATGAATGGAGAAACCTATACATGGATTGATGATAAAGTTCAAGCAGGTGTTACTGTTCTAGACTCAGAAACCGGTAAAGTTTTAGCAATCGGAGCTGGTAGAAATCGTATTGCTGGAGATTGGAACTTTGCAGTAGATAATAAACGTCAACCAGGATCAACTGCAAAACCATTATTCGATTACGGTCCAGGAATCGAATATAATAACTGGTCTACTTATCAATTATTTGATGATTCTCCATATACATATACAGGAGGCCGTCCAATTAAAAACTGGGATAATGGATACTTTGGAACAATTACTTTAAGACGAGCTTTATCAGCATCACGTAATATCCCAGCATTAAAAGCATTCCAACAAGTAGATAATAATAAAATTAAAGAATTTGTTACAAACTTAGGTATTACTCCAGAAATTTGTAACAGTGGATATGAATATGATAAAGAAAAAGATGTTTGTATAAATCCAAAGAACAAAACAGATACTCATAAACCTAACAAAATTCACGAAGCTCATTCTATTGGTGCCTTTAGCCCAGGAGTTTCATCAATGGAAATGGCCGGAGCTTATGCAGCATTCTCTAATGGCGGATATTATAATGAGCCACATACAATCGAAAAGATTGTATTCCGCGATACGGGAGAAGTAATCGAGTTTGATGGAGAAAAGAAAAAAGTTATGTCTGATGCCACTGCATTTATGATATCAGATGTATTACAAGATGTTGCTTTAACTGGTGGCACTCCAACAAATGTTGCTGCTAAAACCGGTACTACAAACTACGATTCAGAATACATGGAAAAACATAACCTACCAGGAGATGCAATCAGAGATTCCTGGGTAGTAGGATATTCTACGAAAACAGTTATTGCATTATGGTATGGATATCAGAACAACGATACCACTGGACGCTATGTATTACACAATGTACCAGCAACAATCCAAAAAGATAGAATATTTAATGCCTTAGTAAAAGCTGGAGCCATGGAATCAAATAGAGAAGCATTTAAACAACCTTCAAGTGTTGTAAAACTTGGAATCATCTCTGGTTCTAACCCACCTATCGTAGCTGGAAGTGGCTATACTGGAAGTGTAGTATATGAATACTTCAAAAAAGGACATGAACCAGAGGAAACAGATCTTTCAAGTATAAAATTAGGAAAACCTGGAAATTTAAAAGTATCTTATGATGAAAGCAGCAACAAAGTAACGTTGTCATGGTCTGCAGTAGACCCTGGTGATAATAAAAATCTAGGAACATTTGGATATAATGTATATATAGGATCAACATTAATTGCTTTCACTGAAAATACAAGTTATACTTATACATTAAGTGGTTCTTCTTCTCCATATGGAACATACAAAGTTGTCGCAACATTCAAAGGATATAGTGGAGTGCAAGGAACCCCTGCTACCTACACATTAGAAGAACCAGAAGAAGAAGAAGAAATAGATCCATATGAAGAAGAGAAAAAACAATGTGTTGCTAACGGCGATACTTGGGACAGTACAACTAATACTTGTACACCATCAATTGAGGGTGGAGAAACTCCAGTTACTCCATAAAAAAGAAGAATCAATCCAGATTCTTCTTTTTTTCACGACAAAATTCTTTTAAAGGACAATCCTTACATAAAGGTTTAACTGCTTTACAATAATATCTTCCAAAAAGGACCATTTGCAAATGAAACTTTGCCCATCTGTCCTTAGGAACTTTCTTCATAAGCTTTCTTTCCACATCCAAAACAGAATCATTCAAATAAGCGAGTTTTAAACGCTTAGAAACGCGTTCAACATGTGTATCAACAGCAATAGCAGGAACTCCATAAAACTCACCTAAAAACACATTTACAGTCTTTCTACCTACCCCAGGAAAGCTCTCAAGCACTTCTCTATCGATAGGAACCACTCCATCAAATTCATCGACTAATCTAGTCGCAATCCCTTTTAAAAAAGCAGCTTTCTTTCTAAAAGAACCTACTGGTCGAATAATTTCTTCTAAATCAGAAAGATTTGCCTTTTTCAAATCCTCTAAAGTCGGATATTTTGAAAAAATAATCGGAGTAACAGAGTTTACTCTTTTATCGGTAGATTGAGCACTAAGAACAACAGCCATCAACAATTGATAATCCTTTTGATAAATAAGTTCACACTTAGGATTAGGAAACAAATAATCTAAATAACCCAAAAGTTTATTCATCATCGTCATCAAACCAGTCCCAATCAACAATATCTAAATCAACATTACTATCCGCCTCTTCTTCCCTACGTTGTGCTCTTTTCTTCCGATGATTTTCTACATCCTTAACCGTTTTAATTCCTAATTTCCCCCATTCATATAATATTTTATCAATATACCTTAAGTTAGATACCCCATTAAATGTTGCTTCTTTAATAGCTTCCTTAATTAATGCTTCATCCATATCATTATCTAACCATGCCTTAATAATTTCATATTCAATTGGACTAAGCGTTCTACCAAATTCTTTTTCAATAGTTTCAAAAATATTAGACTGATAATTAGCGCTTTTTTCATTACTATCTTCTACCATAAATAAAGACAATTTTCTATAAAAACCATCTAATAGTACAACTTCTTCCATCAAATCTTTTTCATTTTTAATAACTTCCACTTGAATTAATTTTCTATCAGTCAAAGTTCCAATATACTCCATAACCATAGAAGAATCTAAATCCAACTCTTCAGAATATCTATTAGGATTAAATAAACTCTTATCACCAAGATGATATAAATACATTAAAAACAAAAACTCCTCCATAGTAAGATTAAACTTTTTATATTTTCTTAGAAAGTAAAGAGGAATCACTATATTTCCAGCTTTAAACACATCCATAAATTGAGAACCCTTCACTTTATCATCTCCTTTAAATAATGACTATATAATATCACAAAATAGCCAAGAAAAAAAGCTCCTAATCATTAGAAGCATAATTTTTACGAATATAAGAAAGCAACTTTTCTTTCTCGTTGGGTAACCTATGGTATAATACCTCTTTTTCAATATCCTCATAGATATCACTAATATATTCCCCAGGCTCTTTTTTCATACAATCAATAATATCTTCACTAGAAATGTCCAAATCTTGCCTACGCTGAATTACTAAACTATTATAAGATTCCGTAATCTTCTTTTTATCTAAGCCTTTCATTTCACCAGCAACACTATTCACATATAAACCATAACGATATAAAGTCATAGGATCATAGTTATTCAATGTCATAACTTTACGAATATCTTTCATCATTTCTTTTTCATTATTAGAAAAAGGATAATACTCTTCTACATTTAACACACTCCAAATGCCTATTAAACTATCAGTATTTTCAACTTTAGACAAATTTTCCAAATCTAAATACTTATCCAAGTGATATTCTAACAACATATCAATACCCCGGGGAGCATATCCACTAACAAACATCTTATCCAATTCCTCTTTTTTACGATGATAAGACAATTCTTTTAACAATACACGATGTTTTCGTACTGCTTCAACTACTTCAGTATCTAATTGAAAATCAAGCACAGTAGCAAAACGGATAGCTCTAAGAATACGTAATGCATCTTGCTCAAATCTTTCATCAGCATCACCAACAGTGCGAATAAGTTTACGTTCTAAATCATCTCTTCCACCTAAAAAATCAATAATTTGCCCATCTTCATCAATACAGATAGCATTAATTGTAAAATCTCTTCTAAGAAGATCTTGATACAAATCATCAATATATTCTATCTCAATAGGTTTACGATGATTTTCATAGTTAAATTCTTTACGAAATGTCGTAATCTCAAAACGGATTCCATATTTATTAACAACTACACTACCGTAATCATCTGTAGGTAAAAATCCATCAGGAAATACCTCTTTAATTTCCTTAGGTGTAGCATTAGTGCAAACATCAATATCCTGAGATTCTCTACCTAACAAATAATCTCTAACAAACCCTCCTACAAGATAAGCTTTATAATTATGTTCTGTAAGCTCTTTAATCAATTTTAATGCATTATCTAACATCATATCACCATAAATATTATATCATATTTTTTACTTCTTTAAAATCGAAAAAAAAATACAACAAAAAAAGAGATGCTAAACATCTCTTTATCAATACATATTAATCTTAGTTTACAGCATCTTTTAATGCAGAACCAGCCTTGAAAGTAACTGCGTTTCTAGCAGCGATAGTAACTGTTTCACCAGTTCTAGGGTTACGACCTTCACGAGCTGCTCTCTTAGATACATCAAATGTTCCAAATCCAACTAGTGGTACTTTGTCTCCATTTGCTAAAGCATTAGTGATTACTTTAAAAGTAGCATCAATTGCTCTTGTAGCATCTGCTTTAGTTAATCCTGTTTCTTCAGCAACAGCTTCTACTAATTCAACTTTTTTCATTAATATATACCTCCCTAACAATATTAATTAAGCACTTTATGCTTACATATTGAATTTACCATGTTTCTATCTAAATTGCAAGAAATATCAACAAATTTTACGCACTTTTACGCAAGGTTTCTTCAATAGCGGTAAGTAATGAAATAATATGACCAATAGCAAAAAAGAAAAGACAAACTAAAAAGGATATAAACCAAAAAAACAACATCAAAGAAAAATTAAATTCTGTAGTAGTACAAGTACCATAAAAATTAGAACTAGAACCACAGGCAGGAAATAAATTTCCTAAGATAATACCAAAGCAAAAGCATACTAAAAATACTACAATAGCAAACTTTTGATAGCCATTAAATTGATAATGAGATACTTCTTTAGTAATAGTTTTAAGCTTAGGAAGGTCTTCTTTTTCTTTTTCTATTTCTTCAAACATATTCATCTTTACTTATCCTCCTTACGATTATTTTTCTTTATAGACTTTTTACTAGTACTTTTAGAAGCCTTTTTTGTCTCTTTCTTAGTCTGTTTTTTACTTTTCTCTTTATTATTCACATCATCTTTTACATCAAATGTATCTTCTATTTTATCTTGAATTTCCTCAACCAAATCAGAAGCAGAATCACTAACGTTATCTACGACTTCTTCAATTTTCTCTTTTGCATTCATAACTGCTTCCTTTACTTCTTCAAAACTAGTAGTAGGGTTAATTTTCTTTTCTTTATTATCTAAAAAACAACCATACAAGAAAATATACCTATCAAAAAGTAACAAAAATATTGTATCTAAACAAGTAAGAATGGTACCATCAAGTGTTGTTGTTGCAATTAAATCAACGGCACATAGCAAAACAGTTAAAATAAAAACAGTGGAAAAATAAGCATCATTCTTAATTTCATTAAATGGCGACTTATCTAAATGGAATTCTTTCCATACCCTAGTTCTACGAAACATTGTATGAAACAAATAAATAAATAACACCAAATGCAAAACACAACCAACTAAAGACTCCAAAGAAAAAGATTGGAATATAGTTAAAATAGATGTAATAGCATTAATAAAATATAATAAAATTAAAAATACATTTAAAAAATCAAAATATCGTTTACCTGTTTTTGTCTTTAATGCTACAAAGTATACCAACATAATTAAGTAAAGACTATTATGATTAATAATACTTCTTAAAATCTCTCCTGTACTAAGATTATTATTAATAGCAAAAGATTGACTTAAAATAATAATAATAGCAATAAAAATAATAATCAAATCAGTAATAATATTAGGGTTATCATACCACTCAACTTGAGTCTTTTGTTTTTCTATTTCCATATCCATCCTCCTTACTTTAATATTATAACATACTTAAATGAAGTTTTTAGGACAGATATGAATTTTTCTTTAAAATTTGACAATCATATGATATAATACCAGTGAATTGGAGGGGATACAAATGATACCTACCGTAGCTCTAGTTGGTAGACCGAATGTTGGTAAATCAACTTTATTTAACAAAATTGTAGGAAAAAAAGTTGCTATTATAGAAGATCTTCCAGGAGTAACCAGAGATAGAATTTATCAAGAAGCAACCTATAATAATAAAAGATTTTACTTAGTAGATACAGGTGGAATTGATGCTAGCAAAATGAAATTTAACGACGAAATAAAGATGCAAGCAGAAATTGCAATTAAAGATGCTGATATCGTCGTATTTATTGTTGATGGAAAAGAAGGATTAACTAGTAACGATTTAATAGTAAGAGACTTACTTAGAAAAAGTAATAAAAAAGTGATTGTCGCAATCAACAAAGTGGATAATAAAGAATCAATGAATCATATCTATGATTTTTATGAGCTAGGATTTGATACTTATATTCCAATTAGTAGTATCCACAACACTGGATATATTGAACTAATGGACGAAATTACAAAAGACTTTACAGAAAAAGAAGAAACAGAAGATACAAGACTAAAATTTTCTATTATCGGAAGACCAAATGTAGGAAAAAGTAGTCTAATGAATGCCTTATTAAACGAAGAGCGTGTCGTCGTATCTGATGTAGCAGGAACAACAAGGGACTCCATTGACTCAGTATTAAAATACCATAATGAGGAATATATACTAATTGATACTGCCGGCATGAGAAAAAAAGGACGTGTCTTTGAAGCTATTGAAAAATATAGCCTATTTCGTTCCTTAAAAGCAATTGATAGAAGTGATATATGTCTAGTAGTAATCAACGCAGAAGAAGGAATCAAAGAACATGATAAACATATTGCAGGATACGCTATAGAACGTGGCAAAGGTTTAATCTTTGTAGTTAATAAATGGGATACTGTAAAAGATAAAACGATACCAGAATTTGAAAAAGAAATGCGTGCCGAATTCCAGTTTGCCACCTATGCTCCAATTGTTTATCTATCCGCATTAACAAAAAAAAGAATCCATACTTTAATGCCAGAAATCATTAAAGTAGGAGAAAATATAAAAAGAGAAATTTCAACAAGTCTTTTAAATAATGTCATTCTAGATGCCTATCAATTAAATTTACCACCTTCATATAAAGGTAAACGATTAAAAATTTATTTTTCCAGTCAAACTGGAACAAAACCACCAAAATTTACTTTAAGAGTAAATAATAAAGGTTTAGTTCATTTTTCATACGAAAGATACTTAGAAAATAAATTAAGAGAAAACTTTGAGTTAGAAGGAACTCCAATTATCCTTCAATTCAAAAATAGAAATGGAGAAGAATAATATGTTATTTGGAAATAATTTTAATAATAAAAATAACCAATCCAATTTCACAAAACCATTAGGAAATCATTTTGAGAATAATCAATTTGTAAACAAGAATCATGAGTTCCAACAAAATATAAATCAAAATATAAATCAAAAAAATGTATTTACAAATGATATAAAAACACAACAACATATTAATCCCATAAATAAAAACGATATGGCCGATAAAACCTTAGCTTTACTACATGAACGCCTAGAACAAGGATCTATATCATTAGACGAGTTTAATAGAAGATGTGAAGAATTAGGAAAAAAAAGAAGTCAATAATATAAAAAGAAACATATACTAACATAGGAGGTTACTATGTTTGGTGATAATTTCTTTAAACGTGTCGAAAATAAAACTAATGTAGACAAGAATACAATTTTATCTTTAGCAAAAAAAATACAAAATACGAATATGAAAGATGAAAACACTTTAAGAGAAGTAATACAGGAAATTAGTAAAATGACAGGAAAAGAAGTATCTAAAGAAAAAGAAGATAAAATTATAAATAATATTATAAAAGATAACGTTCCACAAAATATAGATAAAATGTTTTAAATACCGTCAAGGTATTTTTCTTATACCTAAAATATGATACAATGAAAAAAATAAGAGGTGAAAAAATGTACTGTTTACGATGTGGAACCAAGGTAGATGACAAAGTTGAATACTGTCCTCACTGTGGTGCTAATATTAAAGAAGAATTATCTCGTTATGATTACAAACCAAAAGAGACCGATCACAAAGAACCTACAATAAACTTACAACCAAGTCATGAAGAACAATTTGAGTATAGTCAAAAATATAGTTATGCAAAAAACAATCAACAATTACAAAACATACTAAAAAATAAAAAATCAACAATCTCTCCACAAAATGAAGAATACTTAAAAGCCTATGTTGGTAATAATTATGAAAAAATAAAAAAATCTAGTTTTTCATTCCCTACTTTTTTCTTCGGACCAATTTATATGTTCTATCGAAAATTATATATGGTAGGGTTCATATGGGTACTACTATCAATAGTAGCTATTATCTTTTTTGAACTATACTTTATAGCAATGATAATAATGGCTACCTTATTTAGAAATATATATTTCGCTCATGCCCTAAAGAAAGTGGAAATAATAAAAAGAAAATTAACAGGCTTAGACCATGAAACGATTATAAAAGAATGCAAAAAAAGTGGTGGAACCAATATCTTAGTACCAATAATAATATGTATTATAGTATTTGTGCTAACCTTCACTGGCATCACTATAATAACAGATAATATATCCAATATAATAGAAGATTCACCCCCACTAAAACAAGACACAACTTATAATGAAAACAATTTATCATATACAATTCCAAAAGGATTTATATTAAATTACGAAAATAAAGATGACTATCATTCCTATCAAGGATTTAATAATGATAATTGCGATGTATATATCAGAATAACTTTTGATGCTGATTATTATGAAGATGAGACTGATTATTTAAATAGCATAGTCACTACAAACATAAACGATGAAGTAAGTCCTATTACAACCCTTGCAATCAATAACAACAACTGGACTACAATAACCGTAAAAAAAGAATATTACACCCAAACAACTTATGTATTAGAAAAGAATAATGACTTCTACAGAATTGAGACAAAATGTGATAATGAAGACATAACTACTTGTCAAAGTGAATTTGATAAAATAATCAATAGTTTAACATACAAAAATTAAAAGAGACGATATAAAATCGTTCTTTTTTTTTAATTATAATCATAAAGTTAACTGTATAAGGAGAATGTGTATGGATAAACATGAAATTATTAAAAATATTGCTAAAAGAAGTGGCGGGGATATTTATTTAGGTGTCGTTGGAGCCGTAAGAACTGGAAAATCTACTTTTATTAAAAGGATGGTGGAAACATTAATCGTTCCAAATATTGAAGATGAATATGAGAGAAAAAGAGCATTAGATGAAATACCGCAAAGTGCCGCCGGGAAAACCATCATGACAACAGAACCAAAATTCGTACCAAATAACACTGCAAAAATAAAAATAGATGATTTCACTTGCAACATTAGATTAATAGACTGCGTAGGATATATGATTGACAAAGCCCAAGGAGCGACAGACGAAAACGGGCCGAGAATGGTAAAAACTCCTTGGTATACAGAAGAAATTCCATTCGTAGAGGCAGCAGAAATAGGAACCGAAAAAGTAATTAAAGACCATTCTACTATCGGGATTGTTGTAACAACAGATGGATCCATTGGAGATTTTGAACGAAGTGACTACTTAGAAGCAGAAACGAGAGTCATTGAGGAACTAAAAAATATTGGCAAGCCATTTATCGTAATATTAAATTCTACTCACCCAACCCTACCAGAAACACAAAGATTAGCAGAATCACTAAAAGAAGAGCATCAAGTTCCAGTACTTCCTATTAGTATTGAAGCAATGAATGAAAAAGATATGTACGATATTTTAAGAGAAGCATTATATGAATTCCCTGTATTAGAGGTAAAAGTTAACATGCCGGAATGGATTACCATTTTAAACCCAGATCACCCTGTAAAACAAAGTTATATAAATGCAATTAAAGAAAGCGTAGTAGAAATAGACAAACTAAAAGATATAGAACATATTACAGATCATTTCTTAAATAACGAAATGATTGAAAAAGCTTATCTTTCAGAAGTAGACCCTTCTACTGGAATAATCACTATTACCCTAACTGCACCTGCTGATTTATATAACCAAACACTAACAGAAATTATAAAAATCGATGTAAAAAGTAAAGCAGACTTGCTAGCGTTATTTCAAGAATATAACACTGCAAAAAAAGAATATGATCAAATTAAATATGCATTAAAAATGGTAAAACAAACAGGATATGGTGTAGCAACCCCATCCATAGAAGACATGAAATTAGATAAGCCGGAAATTATTAAACAAGGTCCACGATATGGCATCAAATTAAAAGCCGTCGCGCCGTCAATTCATATGATACGCGTCGATGTAGAATCAACCTTTGAACCAATTATAGGAAGTGAAGTGCAAAGTAAAGAATTAATTGACTATTTAACTAAAGACAAAGATAAAAGTCCAAATGAGATTTGGAAAAGTGAAATATTTGGTCGCAGCCTAGACTCCATTGTTCAAGAAGGAATCCAAGCAAAAATAAATATGATGCCGGATAATATCCGATTAAAGCTTCAAGCAACTTTAACAAAAGTAGTAAATAAAGGTTCAAATAATATGATTGCTATTGTAATATAAAATAATCCACAAAAATTGTGGATTGTTTTATATTATTAGATATCAGCAACTAAAGAATTATATTGATTTACCAAATCCTCTGTAGAAAATTGAATCTCATTATTCTCTATTTTCCAATTATTAGCATTAGTTTTTAAAAAACCAAGTGTACGAGTAACAGTATTAAAAATTTTATTCATTTGATTTTCACTCTCTAAAAATGACACTTTGTAATTCTTAAGTTTGATAAATAATGATGAATCGAAAACACTTGACACAAACACCTCTTGATAGTAATCAGATAAGGAAGTATCTTTAGAAAACCGTACAAGTCCTTCCTTAGTACAAAACTGAAAAAGCTTATCTATATCTTTTTGAAAACGAGCTCGAACTTCTTCCACATACTCCAAGCTACTATTAAACTCTTTACCATCCTCTAAATAATTAGTAACAGAAAGTAACGTTGTAAGTCTCTGATCATCTGCATAACTCATAACTTTTTGATACTGTTTATAAAAATCATTAATATAATCTTCTATAACCTCTTCTACTTCCTGATATTTAAAAGAAACCGTAGAAGAAGAAAACGTCATATCATTAAAAATATCTTGCTCAGCAAACTTTTCTATATCATTTACCAATCTATCTTCTTGAACTCTTCTGTTTATAATTACCAAATAGCTAAAAATTATAAACAGAAGAAAAAAAGCAAACAAACCTATGAATATATACTTTTTTTTCATCATAAAATTCACCAACACATATTATAGCAACAATTAAAAAAAAGTCAAAAACTAACACTTTCTCCATTGAAACATAATAGTATATAAATCTTTACCATAGATAAAATCACCAAACTCTATGATATTTTCAATATTGGGAATATCATCCACATTACAATAATAATACCCATTTGCATAATATATATCAGCATCAGGCAATAAAAAATAATCATCTGTTCTAAAATAAATTTTTTCATCTAAATACACAAGAGTCCTAAAATCCAAAGTAGAATGATAATCAGAACTTTCCAATTGAATTAATTCTAAAAAAATTCCAACTCTAGAATAAAAATAAACTTTTACTTTATAAAACCCCCGGAGAAATAATCGATATTGAAGTTTAAACAATAAAGACTTTACTAATTCGATAATTTTATCTCTATCAGGATTCACATTAGATACATACGCAGAATTAACAAAAATAGAAAATCTTTGTTCTCCTAATTTCTCGATTCTCATACATCTCACCTAATGTAATATATGAAAAAAGTCTAAATAACATCACCGTTAATTAGACTTTCAATTTTCTTGACTACTTCTTTTACACCTAATTTAGTAACACTAGAGAAAACAACCAAATCATCTCCAACTACTAAATCCAAGGTATCTAAAATATCCTTTAAATTTTTCTCTTTTTTACTGCCGCCAACTTTATCCGCTTTAGTAGCGATAACAGTTACTGGTAAATTATAATATTTTAAAAAATTATACATAAGCAAATCATCTTCTGTAGGTTTATGACGAAAATCAATTAATAAAAAGACTCTTTTTAATACTGTTCGCTTTTCTAAATACTCTTCAATCATCATACCGAATTTAGACTGCGTCTTTTTATCAACAGAAGCATACCCATATCCAGGAACATCAATCAAATAAAAACTATCATTGACAGAATAAAAATTCAAAGTCTGCGTTTTCCCAGGTCTAGAAGATGTATAAGCTAAATTTTTACGTGATAAAATTGCATTAATAAAACTACTTTTACCAACATTACTACGTCCAACCAATAAAAATTCTGGTTTTCCCTCTTCTGGATACTGACTACGTCTAGTAGCAATAATTTCCAAACTAGCATCTTTAATTACCATATCCTACACCTCACTTTGATACTCTATCAACACTTGCTCCAAATCATCAATAATTTTCATAGCTTCATCCATTGTTTTTACCCTAACACCACTAGCAAACTTATGTCCTCCACCATGATACTTTTCGGCTACTTGATTAATCACAGGACCACGAGAACGAATGGAAATACGAATTTGATCATTTTTAACATCCTCTGTCATCGTAACCCAAACAAGTACTTCTTTAATGAAATTAAAATTATTAATCATATTACCAGCACTAGCACTATCAACTCCATATTTCTGTATAATAGCATCAGTAATTGGAATATAACCAAGACCATTCTCAGTTACAGTCATATTTAAAGAAATATAACCTTCTAAACGAACTTCATTTAACGGTCTTAAATACAATTTTTGATAACACTTAGAAAGATCAAAAGGATACTTATCCAAATAATAAGAAATTAAAGAAAACAAATGCGAAGTAGAACTATCAAAAAGAAATCGATTAGAATCAGAAACAAGACCCATATACAATAACTCAGCAATAGAAGAGTTTAAAACTAACTTCATCTGCATTAAAAGTTCCATAATAATCTCACATGCCGAAGAAGCTTGGTCATTAATAATCTCTAATCCTCCAAAATCCTCTACAAATGGATGATGATCTATCTTAACAATATAAGAAAAATCAGAAAGTACTGCCGAATCTATTCTTCTTTTATCTGGTGTATCAGTTACAATTAATAAAGCATTGTCTACTTTCTCAAGTTTATCTAACTTTCCAATATGTGCAAACTTTTGACTTCCTGTACCAATCGCTATAACTTTCTTCTCTGGAAAATTAAGCCTAATAGCATCACGAAGAGCAAGTTGACTACACAAAGCATCAGGATCAACACCAATATGTCTAGCTATAACTATCGTATCATACCTCTTAATTGTCTTTAAAAGTTTCTTATACATGATAAACATCCTATCTATTAATTAAATGTAATGTATCTCTAGCAATCATTAATTCCTCATCTGTTGGGATAACATAAACATCAATGGAAGAATCATCAGTACTAATTTTAACGACTTCTCCACGTACATTATTTTTATCTAAATCAATCTTAACACCAAAACATGCAAGTTCTTCACAGATTTGTCTACGAACAGGAATACTATTTTCTCCTACTCCTGCAGTAAATACAATGACATCAGCGCCACCTAATAATACATAATATTGTGCGATATAATCAACAACACGACGAACATACTTATCACGAGCAACAATTGCCTTTTCATCTTGTTGACCACATTTTTCCAAAATATCACGCATATCACTACTATATTCGCTCATTCCGAATAAACCACTACGTTTATTTAAATCATCAATAACTTCACTAGCATTCTTACCTTCTTGTTCCATAACATAAGGAATAATAGAAGGATCAATATCACCAGAACGAGTTCCCATCATAATTCCTGCAAGAGGTGTAAATCCCATAGATGTATCTACACACTTACCATCTTTAATAGCAGTAATAGAACCACCATTACCAATATGACAACTAATCAAACGAAATTCATCTTTTCCTAGCATTTCTTTAACAGTTTCTGCAATATATCTATGAGATGTACCATGAAATCCATATTTACGAACGCCATGATTTTGATACCAAGAATAAGGAACTGCATAAAGATAAGTAGTAGAATCCATAGTTTGATGAAAAGCAGTATCAAACACTCCTACCATTGGTACATTAGGTAATGCTTCTTTAAAAGCATTAATTCCCAAAATATTAGCTGGATTATGCAATGGTGCGAAACATTTAAATTTATCCAAATCTTCTACCACTTCATCATTAATTAGAACAGATTCACGATATTTATCTTTACCATGAACCAAGCGATGACCAATACCGTCTATCTCATTTAAAGAAGATATAATTCCCAAATCAATCAATTTATCCAACAAAACCTTTACAGCATCTACATGACTGTTTAATTCAACTTGTTGATTGACTTTTTCTCCATTAAATTTAATTGTATAATTACTTCCTTCAATACCAATACGTTCAAATAGTCCACTAGCAATAACAGACTCATCATCCATATTAAATAAACTAAATTTCAAGGAACTACTTCCCGTATTAATAGAAATTATTTTCATAACATCCCTCTTTCTATAACTATAAATATTATACTACAAAGGTCAAGATTTTCAAAGAAAAAGAAGCATAAGAAGACTAATAGCCATACTTAAAACCAACAAACAAAGCAATAAAAATGGAGTGGAAAAAGCAGCCTTATCAACATCCATAGTTTTTTGAAAAACAACAACATTTGCTTTACTTCCCTGACTAGCTTGTAATTTGTTTTCATTTGTCATTAAACTAGAACTAATAGTTAAAGTAGAACCATCACTAGACGATAAATAATAAAAATCATTATTTTCAGTAGCTTGATTTTCTTGATCCATACTAGCAACCAAAGAATTTTTTTCTTCTTCAAACTCAGCTTTATCGCAATACATTTGAACCGGTTCTACATAAGGATTATTTTTTTTCTCTACTACAATAGATAGATTAGGACCTTCTTTATCATCTATAACAGAAACATCAACACCCAAAGCACCTTGCTCATTTGCCATATTTCGATAAGTATCAATCACATCCATAGCATCCTCACAAGCAACAACACCAAGATTCTTCATAGGGCGATCATGAACTACCCCGGCTAATAAAGAAATATCTCGAACTTCATCATGAAGAGGGCTATCAATAATTTTATCCCCTGTGCTTTCATTAATAAGAACGTGTTCACCAAAGGGATTAGTTGTAAGAATACTATGATCATCACTGGCATCAATAGCTTCTGTTAATACCTGTCCAGTCTCTGAAAAAGAAGCCTGTCTTTCTTTACCATAAATATAAGACTCATGAACTTCAGGATGTTCTACCATAAAAGAAACTTGTGAATTTTGCACTTCATCCGACATGCCATCCAAATAATCAACATCATTTCTAGCAGAAACTAACGATTTTTCTAGCATAGCAACCAGTTCATTTGACGGCAAAATACCATTAGTATTATGAATCATCAATTGAAAAGAATGCGCTGAATTCAATTGAAACTGAATATCCACACCCGTATTAGAAAAAGTGGCCAGCAAACTATCAATCTCTGCTTGATGAGAAGCATCCACTTCCATCACAAAGTCACCTTTATTCTTAGTATCAAAAGAATAAGAAATATCTTTTTCACTACAGATTTCATCCAACTCTTGAGAATTAGGCTTCATCTCATATCCATCAATAGAATAGTCATCAACAAAATCTAAGCTATTTAATTCTTCAATTTGTGCAAGTTCCTTAGTAGTAAACTTATCATTATAAATTTTCAAAACTTCATTAATTACCAAATCAAGTCTCTCTGGATATTCTGTTTTACGAATAACATCTTCCAAATTAATAGGAATATTCTTTTCATGAAACAAATAACTCATATAACTTGCTTTAGCACATAAATTTGCTCTTTCTTTACTTGTCATAACATCACGACCTTATCATAACAAGTATACTAAAAAAAAAGAAAAAGAAAAAGCCATTTCCTAAGAAATGGCATAAAAACTAATAATTTAGACTTTTTACTTTAGGGTTAGAAGAATTTTTATTAACATAAGAAAGTTCCTTACCTTTACCATCAGAATAAGAAAAACCAGAAAGATTATCAAAAGAAGTAAATAAACTACTATCACTACAATCTATATTTTCAAAAGTAACATAGCTTCCATCAGGTAATGAGGCAGAACTAATAGAACTAAATTCCATTGTAAGACGATCTTCATTATCATTTACAAAAGAAAGTTCCAAATCAGAATTATTGGAATCAATAGAAACATCTGTGATAAAAATATCTTGAGAGTTATCAGATAAAATTGCAAAAGAAAAGTTAGCTTCTTCGACTTTATCAGATAATGAAACATCAACATCTAATAACTGAGGATGATCAAAATAATAATGCATATTAACTTTCCTAGCAGAAACCTCCGGTAAAGTCTCCCCATAAAATCCACCATAAATTCGAATATCAAGTTTATTAGGAACTTTTCCAGCCTCTTCCAAATAGGCAATAATATCAAAATCTCCATTAGAAACAGAAATAGTAGAATAGTCTAACTCAGTAGATTTTAAAAATGTCTGTAAACTGTCATTCATTGGTGAATAAAAAAAGGAAATAGAATCAAAATTATAATTTGAAAAAGGACTATAATCAAAATTATCTTGTACATTTTGAAAAGAAACATCGGTAATACCCGATAAGTCTACTTTAGAAAAATCTACTTCTCCACCAAGCCCAGTCAAATCCAACTTCGAAATAGGATAAATTTCATTATGAAGTAATTGATTAAATTTTTCATAATCATCATCACTAAGTATATAATTAGAATCAGAAGAAAGAATAGACAAAACGGGATTATCAGAAGCATCAAGATAAAAAGAAAATGTAAGACTATCCTCATCTCCCAATTCTTGAGCGAAAGAAAGCTTATCATACTCTTTTGACGTATGATAAGCATTATAAGTAGTTGCCAAAACAATTCCTGTAGAACAAAGAAGAAGGCCTCGACATATTTTTTTTAAATACTTCATATCATTTTGATTAGACAAAGTATATCCCCCCTATAATTATCTTATTGACAATAAATCTCATAAGTATCTCTAGCTATCATTAACTCTTCATCTGTACCTAAAACATAAACTGGAATAGAAGAATCCTCTTTAGAAACAACACCTTCAATACCCTTACGTACAATTGTAGAATCATTTTTTTCATCATCTACCAAAACACCAATAGGAGCAAGCTTTTTCATAACTTCGCGACGAATAATAGGATCATTTTCTCCACCACCAGCAGTAAAGCAAATAGCATCAACGTTACCACCAAGTTTCATGTAAAATCTGGCAATATAATCAACAATCTTATTAGTATACATATCAATTGCCAAAACAACCTTTTGCTCATGGGCCTCATATGCACGATCAATATCACGCAAATCACTCATTCCGGCAATTCCTTGTAATCCACTTTCAAAATTTAGCTTCTTATCAACCCATTCTAAACTACGTTCTTCCTTATTCATAATATAATTAATTAACGAATAATCAATATCACCAGAACGAGTTCCCATCATAATTCCAGCATTAGGGGTAAATCCCATGGAAGTATCAATCGATTTTCCATCTCTTACAGCAGTAATACTGCAACCACTACCAATATGACAAATAATTAAATTTGGTACTTTACCTAAAATATCAGTCATTTGTTCCGTAATAAACTTATGGCTTAAACCGTGAAATCCATATTTTCTGACATCATACTTAACATACCATTCATATGGAACAGGATATAAATAAGTTGCTTCATCAATCGTTTGGTGGAAAGCAGTATCAAAACAAGCAACATTTAAAGCATTAGGAATAGCTTCCATAAAAGCTCGAATTCCCTTTAATGCAGCAGGATTATGAAGTGGAGCAAGAGGTGAAATAGACTCTACCTCTAAAAGTACTCTATCATCTATTTTTACAGATTTAGAGTATTTATTACCTCCGTGAACTATACGATGACCAACAGCCTCTATTTCATCCAAAGAAGAAATAACTTTATGTTCCAACAAATGATTAAGTAACAATGCAACAGCATCTTTATGATCTTTTAATTCTACTAATTCAGAAAACTTCTCATTTCCGATTTTTAAATTATAACAAGACCCATCCAAACCAATACGTTCGTATTGCCCTTTCATAATTAATTTCTCTTCAGGCATTTCATATAAACGAAATTTTAAAGTACTACTACCTGCATTTACTGATAATAATTTCATAAAATCTCTCCTCGCTTTTATATACTCATACTATAACATATTTATGAAAGAAAATAAAAGGAAAAATAATAAAACAAAAAGATAGGTTTCATAACCTATCTTGTAAGCTATCACTCATTATTTGTTATTATAGCTTCCACTAACTTGGTTCATTCCATTTTGAACTAAACGTCTAGTAATTTCACCACCAACTGTACCATTAGCACGGCTAGTAGCATCTGGTCCTAAATTAACACCAAATTCATTAGCTATTTCATATTTCATTTTATCAATAGCTTGTTTAGCACCAGGAACTCTCATTTTCATAGTAGAATTCTTTGTGTTGTTCATTTCATTCACCTCCTACATTCATAGGTTGTGAACATTTTAAAATTTAATACACAAATTTAACTGGAAATTTATAACAAATCCGAAAATTCTTTCTCTGTTTCACAAACGACAATGGTATCAACATTATCTACAGCATCATCAATCATAGACAAAAAATTAAATTTTTCTTCTTCTTTTTTTGCTTGATCTAACGAAGGATTGATAACAGGATGCTTTGGAACAAATACTGTACAACAATCTTCATATGGTAAAATACTAATATCGTAAGTATCAATTTTTTTAGCCAAATCAATAATTTCCAATTTATCAAAACAAGCAACAGGTCTTAAAACTGGCATAGAAGTCACTTCATTAATAACACGCATACTAGTAAGCGTTTGAGAAGCTACTTGTCCAACGGATTCACCATTAACAATAGCAAAACCATGATATTTATTAGCTAATTTTTCCATAATTCGATACATCATACGGCGCATAATAGTAATACAATAACTAGGATGGCAATTTTTATAAATTTCTTCTTGAATTCTAGTAAAATTAACAATATGTAAATGAACTTCACTTGTATATTTTGCCAATTTCTTAGAAAGTTCAATTACTTTATTTCTAGCATCCAAACTAGTATGCGGAATTGCTTCAAAATAAACACAATCAATAGGAATACCACGCTTCATTGCTAAATAACCAGCAACTGGAGAATCAATACCACCTGATAACATCAACATTCCCTTAGGTTGAGTACCAATTGGATATCCACCAGCCCCACGATACGCATTAAAATAAATATAACTATGTCCTTCTCTAATTTCCAATTTGATAAATAATTCAGGATTATGCACATCTACAGAAACACCAGTTTTATTTTTTAAAACTACTCCACCAAGAAGATGATTCATTTCTTGACTATGAATAGGAAATGACTTATCACTTCTTTTAGTTTCCACTTTGAACGTTTTAAATGATAAATCATGAACTAATTCAATTAACAAATTCTTAATAGAATCAATATTAGTATCAACAATATAAGCAATATGATACATATGAATACCAAATACACAATCCAATCGCTTTTTTATCTCCTCTAACTCAGAATCATGAAATTCAATATACATACGGCTACGATCCTTAAAAATAGAAACATCAAAACTTTTTAACTTATTTTTAATATTCTGATAAAGTGTATTAATAAAAAAATTACGATTTCCTTTTTTAGTACTAAGTTCTCCATATTTAATTAAAATTACTCTCTTCATATGACACCTCAATTTCTTCTCGTATTTTATCATAAAAAGAAAAAGAAGAAAACCATTTCTCCTTGATTAATTAACTTTTTTCATATATCGATACATCGTTTCTTTAGAAATATGATATTTTTCAGGGACTTCTTTAATAGTTTTATAATTAGTACCGTTTAATTTATTGAATTCATATAAGAAAATATCTTTTTCTAAGCTTTCTGAAAAACCATTTTTATTATTTTTTTGATAATTATAAAACGTAGTTTCTTGTACTTTACCCTCTGGCCTTTTAGAGGACCAACTACCAACTTGATAAATAGAGTATGGCTTATCTAAACTATCTTGCTGATAAATCAAATAATTTCCACATTCTAAAGTAACATACTTTTTATTATCTATTATTTGAACTTTCGAAGTAAACGCATCACAATACTTATCACCTTTAAAAGGATTTTTAATATTAGAAAGAAGTCTTTTATCCATAATTGTTTGTAAATAATAAACATCTTGCGTTCCACCTTCTAAATATAAATTAGCAACCGTTAATGAAAACATTCTAGCATTATTTTCCATAACATCATACTTTTCCGTATAATCCGTTTTAAAAACACCAGCCAATAAAACCACTACAATAATAAGTAACATGACAAACACCGTAAGTATTTCGTAAGTTCCAAAGCCCCTCTTCATTCTATTTATCATACACCGCCAACAACTTCCTATATATATTTTCATCAACCAAAGAAACTGCTTTAATAGAAATATCTAAAGCCTTCTTATACTCACCCTTAAAGAATAACTTTTCTGCATCATCAAGACCAGAATCAACATCATCATAAACAGAACGATATCTATTTCCAAATACAATAGCCATTTCAGCAAGTTGTGCTGTCTTAATCATCTCATTTGTTGTATTATATAATTTTAAAACCAAATCTCTTGCTGTATCTACCCTTGTATTTAGAGTTTTTATAACAATTGGTTTTCTTTCTAGCTCTTTAATCACTTCTTCAATAGCTTCATTAGCTTCAGACAATTGAACAAAATAATTATTAGTAATAATTGGAAGCTTATATCCCCGCATTTTTTCTTTACTCTGTTTCAAGAAAGATTCAATCTCCTCCAACTGCTCTCTAGCTCTAACTTCATCATCATACATATTACCTAGTGACTTTAAAGCTTGATCCAAGTCATCTTCCATTTCTTTTAAACGGATAGTAAGCTCCTCAACTTCTTTTTGCAACATAGAGTAAGGAGAAGATTTAGTTTCTACCTTCGCAAGCATTTTTTTATAATCATCATTTATAACAACTAATATCTTATTAACATCATGAATAGTCTCAACATCCTGATCATTTAAATCATACATATTTTTAATATCATCTAACTGATTATAAACCTCTTGTACTACTTTATTAGTTTTTTCAAGTTTTTTAGAAAAGTCCGCTTCCATCTCAGCATAAACCTTACGAGACAATCTTTCCTTTTCAAAATCCACAAATAAAGAATCATAATAATCAAGCATAGTTTTCAATTCAAACATACAATCTTCTAAATTTAAAACTCTTACTTTATCCAAGATATGGTCAATATTTTTTTGAGATTCCTCTAAGTTATAAGGAACATTAAGATAATCCAATGGATATCCCTTTTGTACCATATCCTCATTAAGCTCTTTTACTTCTTTCATACGATTAGGAATAACTTGTTTAGCCATTAATAATAAATCTGGAACTTCTTTAATAACAATTCCCATATGCTCAATCATAGTATCTAAGGCTTTTACAATATGAACAACCTCACTATATTGATTTTTTTCCATGACTTTTTCAAAATCTAAAAATCGTCGCTCTATATTCTCTAATTGTAATTCTACAGCTTCTTGCATCTCATCATACATTTGACGATGATCCTGAAATTCCTTATTAAGTTCACGATATTTCGTCTTTAATTTAATAACGATAGAACGATACTTTTCTTCACTTAAAGTAATTTCCTTAATCTCGTCTAATAAAGAATCAGCAGATTCACGTACTCGATAAATCTCTAGTTCCGTCTTAGCCAAACGATAAACGCAATTTTTATAATCTTTTTTATCGATATAAATATCCAAATCAATAAGCATATCATCGATTTGTGATAATCTTGTTTCGCGGATCTGATCAAAACGATCTTGCCAATCATTATACTTCTCTTCCATTTTATCGTTTTTAATAATAGGCTCTACTTTTGATAATTCCAAAGAAACAGGTGTACTAGCAACCATGTTTTTAGCAACTTCTAACTCCCGTACTTTGCTTCGATATTTATTAGCAACCTTTTTTCTAAGAATGTGAAGCACAACAATAACAATAATAATACAAACGACTAAATAAGATCCAATAATCAAATACTGCCCTTGCATACTTCACCACCTTATCATCTATTCCTATTTTATCACAAACCATAAACAAATTTCTACTATTTTAAAAAAATATTATTCAAACATAGAATTTAACTTTTCAAAGTGGAATTTACATCTTCATTTCACTATAAAAATTTACATAAAAACAAAAGATTGACATATCAACAAATTTATCATATAATTATAACTGCAATTCACTTGAAACAGCAGATTTAGAGTATTTTAAAGTGTTTTTCATAAAATCAAGTAACCATAGCTGTTTACGCGAAAGAGAAAGAAAAACTCCCTAAGATACGACTAAATCATTTCAATGAATGTAATATAAGGAAAGGAGTACATATATGGCAAGATATACTGGACCAAGTTATAAGAAAGCACGTCGTGTTGGATTTTCTATTACTGAAACAGGAAAAGAATTAGCTCGTCGTCCATACGGACCAGGACAACATGGAAATGCTCGTAAAGGAAAATTATCTGATTACGGAACACAATTAAAAGAAAAACAAAAAGTACGTTTCATGTATGGAGTAAATGAAAGACAATTCAGAAACACTTTTGATAAAGCTTCTAAATTAAAAGGTGTTACAGGTACTAACTTCTTAAGAATGTTAGAATCTCGTTTAGACAACTTAGTATACAGAATTGGATTCGCTACTACTCGTCGTGGTGCTAGACAATTAGTAAATCATGGACACGTTACAGTAAATGGTAAAAAAGTAGATATTCCATCATACCAAGTTAAAGTAGGAGATGTAATTTCTATTAAAGAAGATCACAAAAACTTAAAAGTTGTTGCTGACAGTTTAGCAAAAGTATCAAAACGTGTTGATTTTATTACTTATGACGAAGGAAAAATGGAAGGAACATACGTTAGACTTCCTGAAAGAAATGAACTTAATGCTGATATTAATGAAGCATTAATCGTTGAATTCTACAACAAATAATCGATAGTAAAAACTATCGATTTTTTATTTTATGAAAACAAATTAACATTACTAACACTAATATGATTATCATTTATCAATTTTAAAATATCAGAAGGAGAATAAATGAATTGACGAAACCCTTTCTCTTTCAAAAAATAATATTTTTGAATGATAATATCAGGAATATCAACTTCCTTTTGCCACCCTAGCTGTGGATAAATAATCATACGTTGAATATCACCAACAAGTAAAGAAACTTCTCTATAAAAATATTCAGAGCTTTGCTGTAACTTTGACAAAAAAGCAGAAAAAGTTAACTCTGGAGAAGTAATGAACAAACGATATTCCGGAAGAATAGCTTGAGCCGTGGCTAAAGTTCGCCTTTCAGAAGTGGGAAAGTGCACAACCAAAATACTTTCAATTTTATATTCTTCTAATATCGTTTTAGAAAATCTAAAATTATCACCAGTATTGGTAGATCTAGTTTCCAGTAAAATTTGTTCACTAGGAACACCGTGACGAATAGCTATATCCCGATAAACTTCAGCTTCGGACTTCTGGAATTTTCCTTTAGTTATCTTACCTACTCCACCAGCAAATAATATTTTCTTTCCATATCCTTGCTTAAATAGTTCTGCACATTTAACAGGAATATCCAAATTAGAACAACCACAAGCAAAAATAACATCACATGGCTCAATAGTCTGATTTAACTTTGTAAAATTCCAAATTTCCTTTAGAGAAGAAATAATATCCTCGTCAAACATTAAGCTTGTACAATCCATCCTACTTCACCTCTATTGTTTCACAATAACAATTAATAATATTAACATCCAACAAATTACCACGTAAATTATTGTGATGTAATAAATGATGAAGAGCTCGAATCGTCGCTCCATGGGCAACAACTAGAATATGTTCATTAGAATGCTTTTTAGTAACATAATTTAAAAAGTCCTGACAACGAGCAAAAACTTCCTGTACCGGTTCTACACCAAAATCAGAAGAATTCAAATCATAATTCCAATATTTATTAACATCATACTGTTCTCTTGGCTTTCCTTCTAACTCTCCCATATCACGTTCAATTAACCGATGATCAGGAAAAGTTTCGACACGATCCCCAACCAAGATAAATGCCGTCTCAACAGCACGAACTAACGGTGACATATAACAAAAAGAGAAATTAACATCTTTAAGTTTCTCTCGTAATTTCTGACATTGTCTACGACCAGTATCATTTAATTGATGATTACTTCTCCCCTGAAGTACATTTTGATAATTAAATTCAGTCTCACCATGACGGACTAATGTAATTTTCATTTATTTTACCTCCAATACTTTTAAAGCCTCACTATAAGATAAAAATTTACTCAAATATCCTTGATCTGAATAAAAAGAATACCCAGATACTAAATAAGTATCCTGCATAAGAGCAACATCTGTAAAGTAATCGTCCTCTTCATTATAATATGGAACAACAGACGCCTCTGTTAAATCCTCACGGTATTTTCCTATATATGCATCTTTATTTTTCTTATCAGCAGTTGTACTGGCAAGTACAATCAAATCATCATTATCATCAGTAATAACTTTCAAAAAACGTCCAGAATATTTAGAATCATAAATAGCAGAATCAATATAACTCAAATCCAAATCATATTTAACAAGTAAAGGCTGAGAAAAATCTTCTGTTACTTTTTTTCCTCCCGATAAAACAAGAGAATCTGCAACCACCGTAATGCTAGAAAAACCGAAAGAATCAGTTTCTTCATGAATAGAATCAATTAACTTACCATCTCTAGAAAAAGAAACTAGAACTCCCGATTGATTTTCAATACCAGTTACATATATTTTATTATGATAAAAAACACCGGCGGTAAATTCAGTATTTTCAGTACCATATTCTTTTTTCCAATCTAATGTCCCATCAGTATGAAATTTAACAAGAACTCCCTTTGTCTTATTTTTATCATAACTTGTACCGATAGCCAAATAACCATCATCACAAACGAAAACATCATAAAACTTAGTACCACTAACTTCTTTTTCAAACAGCAATTGTCCTTCTTCATCATACTTTAATATTACCGCAGTAGAATTATTATTTTTATAATCTTTTTTAGTCTTCTCATACTCGCCAACAATAACAACATCTTCATCATCTACTAATAAATCATAAAACCTACTAGTGTAGCCTGTATTATAAAGTTTTTCATATATCTTTTCTTGTTTATTATCATATATAGTATACTTAGCCTTAGTCAATTCTTTATCATTATCATTATTACGACCAACCGCATAAATAACATTATCACTAACCGTAATCGCATCAATAGTATCTAAATAACTGATTTCCTTTTTCTGACAAAAGAAGAAAAAAGAACAACCAACAATAATGACTATGAAAACAATAAAGAAAAGTATTATTTTTATATAACGTTGCATCTACATCATCTCCACTCTAATTTCATTTTAACAAAAAAGAAAAAACATGAAAAGAGAAAAAAAGAAAATCTATCTAAAAAGATAGATTTTACTGTTAATTATTGAAATTTACCAATAAAATATTTTTTCTTTCCACGTCGAATAACTACATATTTTTGTTCAATAGAATCATTTTTAGTAACTTGATAATCTAAATCTGTCACTCTATCACCATTAACACTAATAGAACCATTACTAATAAATTCACGAGCTTCTCTTTTACTAGAACAAATACCAAAATCTACTAAGAAATCAACTAAATTAGCATCCTTCGCAACAAATGGTTCAATTCCTTTAAAGGCATCTTCTAACTCTTTAGCAGAAAGTTCTTTTATATTACCACTAAATAAAGATTCACTAATTTTAACAGCTTCCAAATAAGCATCTTCCCCGTGCAAATCTGTAATAATTTCACGTGCCAAAGCTTTATGTGCTTCCCTTAAATGTGGATTCTCTTGATTAGACTTTTCTAAATGCATAATTTCTTCTGGCGTCAAAAAAGTAAATATCTTTAAATAAGAAATAACCATCTCATCATCAACATTAATCAAATACTGATATAATTCATAACTAGACGTTTTATTACGGTCAAGCCACAATGCATTTCCTTCACTTTTACCAAATTTATTACCATACTTATCCAAAACAAGCGGCATAGTAAAAGCATAAGCATCTTTACCAGTCTTTTTCTTAATTAAATCAAGTCCAGTAGTAATATTTCCCCATTGATCAGATCCTTCTGCTTGCAAAATACAACCTTTATTTTCATATAACCATAAAAAATCATACCCCTGTATCAACGTATATGTAAATTCAGCAAAAGTGATACCTGTTTCTAATCTTCTACGAATGATATCTTTATCCAACATATAATTTACATTAATATACTTCCCAACATCACGTAAAAAATCAGTAAGTTCATATCCTTGAAACCAATCATAGTTATTAACAACTTCTGCTTTTCCTTCAAAAATACGACTAACTTGTGCTTTAATTCCTTCTAAGTTTTTAGCAAGTTGTTCCTTAGAAATAATTTCACGCTCAGCAGTAGGTCTAGGATCACCAATAAGTCCTGTCGCTCCACCACAAAGTAAAATTGGATGGTGTCCTGCTTTAGCTAATCTTTTAGCAGTAACCAAAGAAGAATAATGACCCAAATGCAAACTATCTGCAGTAGGATCAGTCCCCCAATAAAAAGTAATAGGTTCTCCATTCAATTTATCAGCCAAATCTTCACCAGCCGTATCCTTAATCAATCCCCTCCACTGTAATTCTTCAAAAAAAGTCATCTTCTCTCCTCCTCTAATCTTAAATCATATATATTTTTTAAATCATGACCATAATCTAAATATATTCCTTCGACATCTCTACTAGTAGCAGAATCCTTAGAAATACCAAGTTTTTCTAGAACTTGATATACATCTTGTTCACTTTTTCCTTCAATTTCTAGATATGTAGGAATCAAAGGCCAAGAATCTATATCAATTTCTACTCCATCCAAAATATATTGACAACGCCTATTTTCTTGATACCCCTTCGCAACAAACCCCAACTCATTTAGAATTAAATTTGTCTTTTCAAAATCATCCACTACAATCTCTAATTCTTGTGTACCATCGATTTTAGATGATACAACATTTTTAATAGTAAGTGTTGTCATATCACCATTGGTACGTAAACGAATCCATTTTCCATCAATCTTCGGAATAAAATCATAAACATATCGCTTCTGCAAATGATCCCATTGTAACTGAGCCCCAAGATTCTTTAATTTTCTTTCAATTTCAACCTTGTCAATTTCCAAAACACGAACTTCATATTCCGTATGCATAAAATCACCTCCAAAAAAAAGAACTATTCCCCTATAAGGACGAATAGTTCGCGGTACCACCTTACTTTATAGATTACTCTATACACTCTACTATCTTAACGCGATAAACGTTTTTTCTCCAAATGTTGTAATTCATAATTATTTCCCTCTAGTTTTCACCACCCACTAGATCTCTACAAGAAAAAATAATTACTACTAATCATTTATCAACGAAAAATGATGTATTTACTATATCATAGTTTTCAATTTTTGAAAAGTACCAAAAAAGAAAAGAATTATTTCTTTTCTCCCTTTTCTAATTTCTTTAACACATCTTTAGTAACATCAATAGCTTTTAAACGAACTTCTTCGGCAGCATCTCTAAGCATTGGAGTACCCTTATCAATTGCTAAATCAACAAGTTCTTGTGCTTTATCTTTTAATTGAGCTGCTTTTTCTTTAGCGATTTCTAATACTTTTTCTTTATCTAAATCAGCTAACCCTTCTTTAATTTCTTCTACTTTACGACTAAATTCTTCTTTTACTTCTTCCATATCAATATTTTTGATTTGGGCTACTAAATCATTAATTTTAGCTTTTAAAGCTGCTCTAGTTTCGCTCCCTTTTCTTGGAGCAAACAAAATACCAAGTCCAGCGCCAATCGCTGCTCCAGCTAAAAATTTACCTAATCCAGATTTTTTCTCTTTACTCATATAAATCCTCCTCATCCTTTTTATTTTTATTAAATATTTTAGAAACAATACCAGAGAAAAGTCCAATTACTTTATCTCCTATTACAGAAATGCCATAGCCTGTCTTATCCAAAATATCGAAAAATCCATTAAATGAATTAACCTTCTCACTTACATTTTCCAATATTTCATTAGCGTCATCTAACATCTTATCCGCCTTATCCAAGATCTGAATCATTCTTATTCCTAAAATAATTAACACTATTAATAATATGATACCAAATATATATAATAATACTGGTAAAACTGCATTTAATACGTCCATAACAAAGCCTCCTTTTATTCTTTCTCCTCTTCTTCGTACATAGAATCAATAAGATCAAAAAGGTTATCATCAGTTGTTGGATCAGTAGAAGTCTTTTCCTTTTTAGTTTCTACTTCTTCATCAATATTTTGCTCATGCTTTGGCTCATCGGCATCATCATAATCCCGATTAGCTCTACGACCAGTAGCTTTCTCTTTGCTAGAATCTTTATAATCAATATTATATTCTAAACCTAAATCTCTAAAATATTCTTCAGCATCACCAACAGTAACTTCAGAAACCCTTGGTTTTTCATCATCACTACTTAAATCAACCAGCAAATTATCTGCATCATCAAGTTCTTCTTTTACCTCTTTCTCTACATAAGAACTAGATTTACCATCAATGTCAGCAGCGATATCTTCCGCTAAATTACCATACGCCTTTCTTCTAACATCATCAACACTCATATGTTCTCTAGTATAACTTGTTAATCTAACTTCACGTTTCGTAACAATTTCTTCTTTTTTATAATTTTTATCCAAAATTCCATAAATAGGAGAAATAATTGGCGATGGTTTAAATACAGGCTTTTTCTCTTTCTCATAAGTACCATACTCATGTATAGAAACAGAGTCATTATAATCACTATGATATAAATTAGATTCACGTCCATGATAAACATCTTGTACAGAAGAAGGCTTGTTATGATATGGTTCTGCTTCTCTTTTGTATCCTTGATATAAATTATCCTGTTCTACCGTTTGTATTTCCTCTTCCTTTACTACTCCTACAATCTTAGGTTCTTCCTGATATTCATTTTCTTCAAACTCTCTATCATCTACTGCAGGAAATCTAAATTCGGAAGTAGATTCTTTTTCTTCTCTATCAGGAACAATCTCAAAGTCTTCGTCTTTAGGTTTATAATCATCAAAATCATCAGTAACTTCTTCTTTTTTAGAAGGTAATACTATCTTTTTAGCAATCGGCTTATTCTCATGAACCTTTACAGATTCCTTATTTTCTTTTTTTGGTTTATCTCGTTTAGCTTTTGGTTTAGCTTTTGGCTTTTCTTCTACCTCAACGTATTCTTCCTCAAAAAGCGCATTCTTAATTTTATCAAAAACGCCCATAATTTCACCTCTTCTAATCTATTTCGTTTACCTCAAAGTTATCTTCATCAGTTATATTTGCACTATTAATATCTGCCTGTTGATAATCTTCATATTTTAAAACAGAGTCGTCAGTATCTTCCTTAGATTCAAAAATATTAAAACTTTCTTCTTTATAATTTAAAACATTTTCTCCAATCAAACTCTCTAAAATTTTATCGTGAAAATCTACAGACTGTAAAATATAACTCATATTATTAATAACAGGAATAAGATATTTCTTGGGTATATAAGCTTCTATCTTACAATAATTAAAAACCATTTCAACAAAATACTCATCATCAATCTCATTAATTTCAATATAACCATTTTTCTTATTGTAATTCAATTTTTTTGAATAATAAGCATCTTTATTTATTTTATAAGTATTTTTAGTATCATGGAAATACCCAATAGCATCAACATATAAATAATAACGATTAGCGTATTTATCTTGCAAAAGAGCATTATAATCATCTTTATTAACAAAACGCATTCCGTCCGGAACATAATACTGATAACCATCAAAATTAACATTTGCTAAAGTAGTATCCTCTGACAATATCATAGAAATATTATCTTCGAAACTAGTAGTACTCAAAGTCTGAACACTACACCCAGACACTAATAATAGCATAATAGAGAGTAAAACTATTCTTTTTTTCATATTTCACCTACTCTTACTACATTATATCAAATTTTCATTAAATGTAAAAATTTTTTCTATTTCTTTACTGTATTAGACACTTTCACAGCTTCTACACTATAAATAGGCATTCCTTTCGAAGAAAAACGGTCCTCATACTCTGTAGTGATAAGATTATCAGGCATTTGTTGATGTAAATCTAAAGTAAGATTTTTAAGAACATAACGGGCTTCACTAAAACTCATCAAAGAATAACAAAACAAATCAGAATTATCTGTTCTCATACATATATCTGAATCCTTACGAAAAATATTTTCATATTTCTCCAAAAAAATTCTACTAGAAAGTCTACGCAAATGATGCCGTTTTTTAGGCCAAGGATCAGAAAAATTTAAATAAATCCGATCAACTTCATGAGAAAAAACCTGATCTATTTCTAAAGCATCCATACGAACGATAGCTAAATTTTTTAAATTCTCATCAATTTTTGGTAAACATTTCGCAACAACACTATCATACTTTTCAATACCAATAAAGTTAATATCTGGATAACGTTTAGCATTTTCACGTATAAACTGTCCCTTTCCCATTCCAATTTCAATATAAATAGGATTGGAATTATTAAAATAATTGGACCAGTTTCCACAATAATTTTTAGGATCTTTTACCAAAAAAGAAGAGGAACTTAATATTTCTTCCTTATTTTTTACATTTCTAAGTCTCATAATATCACATCCATCATATATTATAACAGAAATATAGCTACATGCATATAATAAAAAGGAGGATAAACTTATGAATCAATTTCCATTTCCATATATTCCAAACTTTAGCTTGCCACCAGTACCTCCACCAAAAGATGGATCTAACATCTATCAAGAAATAGAGAAGTTAAAACAAGAAATTAACAATTTAAAAAAAAGAATATCAAAATTAGAAAAAGAGCCTCAAAATGACTATTTACAAAAAGAGGATGGAATGTATATGTTATGAACACGAATCAAGTGTTCTTTTTTGTTGATTATTATTTTTTATGGTATACTAATAAAAGAAAGGATGATAAAAATGGCAAGATTAGCACGTTTAAGTGAAGAAGCATACGAAAATTATTTAAAGGAACAACCAAAATCACACTTCTTACAATCATATTCCTGGGGAGAACTATCAAAAATAAAGAAAAATCTAACTCCATACTACTTAGGATTAGTAGATGAGAAAAAAAATATTTTAGGAACAGCCCTGTTACTACAAAAACATCTTCCTATGAATTACTGTTATTTTTATTGTCCAAGAGGCTATGTAATAAACTATGAAGATGAAAAATTATTAGAAGAAATGACTAGAGAAATAATCAAGTTTGCCAGAAGTAAAAAAGCAATATTTGTAAAGATAGATCCTGATTTAATCTATAAAGATTACAACTACTTAGAAGAAGAACAACCACTACCATATGATACAAATAAAATCTTTGAAAACTTAAAAAAACTAGGATATAAACATTTAGGATTTACTAAAAACTTTGAGACAATGCAACCAAGATATACCTTTCGAATTGACTTAAATCAATCTTTAGATGAAATAGAAGAACATTTTTCAAAAACTACGAAACAAAGAATCGCTAAAGCAAAAAAGCTAGATACTTATGTGGAAATCGGAACAGAAAAAGATTTAAAAGATTTCTATCATTTGATGACTTTAACCGAAACAAGAAAAGATTTTGTATCCTATAATGAAGATTACTATAATACTTTATATGATATATTTAATGGTAGCAAAAACGGAAAAGCCACACTTTTTTTAGGAAAAGTAGATATCGATAGAACAATAAAAAAAATAAAAGACAACCTAAAAACTGTAAACAATCAAATTTCTATCTTACCAATTGATAACCTAAGTAAAAGTGCTAAAAATAAGTTAAATGAATTAACTAAACAAAAAGATAATTACAACAAAGAAATTAAAAAATTTGAAAACTATAAAAAAGAATATGGAAATAACTTAACATTAAGTGCTCATATGATTGTAGAATATGCAGACAAAGCCTGGGTATTATATGCAGGAAATCATAATATATTAACTGAAACCTATGTGAACTATTACACTTATGAAGAACATATTAAATATTGTAAAGAAAAAGGATTAAAAGTCTATGACCAATTTGGAACCATAGGAGATTTATCAAAAGAAAACCCCAGATTTGGTCTACATGAATTTAAAAAGAAATTTGGTGGAGACTATATTGAATTCTTAGGAGAATTTGACTATGTTACTAACAAATTAATGTATTTTGTATTTACAAAACTAGTTCCATTCTATAGAAAGATGGTTAGAAATAAAAGTAAGAAGGCGATAGAAAATGAAGTTAAAAAAAATAAGTGAAAAAGAATTTAAAAAATTTGCTGATAAAAATCCAGAAATAACTTTCTATCAAACTATTTCCTGGGCACATCTAAAAAAGAAAAATGGATGGACTGCTCACTATCTTGGACTAGAAAAAGATAATAAAATCATAGCGGGAAGCATACTACTAGCAAAAACATTACCAATAATAAAAAAGAAAATGTTTTATGCTCCCCGTGGATTCTTATTAGACTATAAAGATAAAAATGTTCTAGAAGAGTTTACAAAACAACTAACAGAATATGCAAAAAAAGAACACGCAATATTTATAAAAATAGACCCCTATGTAGAATACAAAGAACATGATAATAATGGAGATATAGTAGAAAATGGATTAGATAATAGTATCTGTGTTGAAAATTTAAAAAGTTTAGGCTATAAACACTTTGGATTTAATCTAATGCAAGATACCCTTCAACCACGTTGGATGCATGTCATCGAAACAGAAAATAAAACATTAGATGACGTTATGAAAGACATGGAATCAAAAACCAGACAGATATTAAGAAAAAATGAACGTTCTGGAATTCATACAAGAGAAATAACAAAAGAAGAATTACCTTTATTTAAAGATATTATGCAACATACTAGTGATAGACGAGAATTTGTAGATAGACCACTATCTTACTATGAAAGTATGTGGGATTCTCTTCACGATGACGGAATATTAAAAATATTAGTTGCAGAAATTGACTTTCTAGAATTTGAAACAAATACAAAAGAAGAATTAGAAACAAATGAAAAAGAATTAAAGGATCGTATTTATAAACATGAAAATAACATCTTAAAAATGAATCCTAAAAAATATGAACAGAATAATAAAAAGAACGAACAAGAAATTGAAAGACTAAAGAAACAATTAAAAAAAATAAAAGACTACAAAGAAAAGTATGGAAACAAAAAACTATTAGGTGGAATTCTCTTCTTAATCTATGGTAATGAAGTACTTTCTCTACATGGCGGAACGCTAGATGATGTAATGCAATTCCAATCTGCTTATACAATTCATTTTGCTGGAGTAAAACTTGCTGTAGAAAACGGTTATAAACGTTATAACTTCTATGGTATCACAGGAGATTTCAGAAAAGAAAACCCATTGTATGGACTATACTTATTCAAAAAGAGTTTTGGTGGACATGTAGTTGAACTAATTGGTGAATTTGACTATATCATTTCACCACTATGGTATCACATATATAATATTGCTTTCGAAGCTTATCATAAATTAAAGAATCTAAGAAAGAAAAAATAAGGTGAAATTATGGAAAATGTAAGTTTTTATTATATAGAAAAAGGCGATTATGCTCCACGTGATAACTATCCCTGGGTAAAAAGAGAAAATATCGCAATCATTGTTCAATATAATGATGAATACCTATTTTTAGGATGGAACAAAGTAAATTATCAAAATTCTCTAGTAACTGGTGGAATTGATGATAATGAGGAAAAAGAATCTGCAGTAATAAGAGAATTAAGAGAAGAAACAGGCTATGATGATATCAAAGAAATATATCCAGTAGATGGTATCAATGTATCCAAATTCTTTGTTGAACATAAAAATCAAAATAGAGAAGCAATCTACTATCCATATTTAGTTGTATTAAATTCCAAAAAACAACAAGATATTGCCGAAGAAGAACAAAAAGAACATTCTTTAATCTGGATAAAAAAAGAAGATTTAGACTTAATAGATTTATTTGATAACCATCGCCACATGCTAAATAAAGCAATAGAAAAAGAAAAAACATTAGTAAAAATCTAATGCTTTTTTTTGCGATGAAATAATCCGAAATTAGCAGGTAGTCTATTTCCAAAAATACGCCTCATAGACTTCGTATTCCACATATAAATAATATAAATAAAAACTCCAATAAGGACATAAATAATAATATAACCCAAATGAACAATTCTACTATCCGTAGAAGGTAAAATCAAATCAACTAAGAATAAACCTACAATCATTAACATAGATCCACAAATAGTATCCATAAGATTTTTTGTTAGATTTTCATAATTAATTTTATATTTAAACTTCAAACGTATAATACAAATCATAAAAGATACAAAATAACCAAGTAAACTAGCTGTGATAACACCATAATATGCTGGTAATCCCATCTTGTAAAAAGCAATAATCAAATTATCGTTCAATAAAAACTTCAAAACTACACCAATGGCTAAACTCCAAATCACAGTTTTATAATCTTTTAAAACTTGAATAATAGAAACGGTAGAAGTAAACAACCCAATCATAAAACCAACAAATATAAAATATGATAATACACTTGGACCATATTCACTAGCTCCGTAAAACACAGACCAAATAGAACGAGCTAAAAAACTAATACCTAAAGTCATTGGCAAAGTAAAAAATAACAAAATACTAAAAGCCTGATTTACTTTATGATTAATATCATCATAATCCTTTTTAACAACACTAGTAGTTAAATTAGGAATTAAACTAATAATAATACCCGTAGAAATAGAAAGCACTATCATATTAAATTTAGCACCCCAGGTAGACAACATACTCATAATAGTTTCTGCATCACCTACACTAAAATTAGCATATTGAACAAGGCCTTCTACTACAGTAACCATATCAATATAATTATAAAGAGATTTAAATACATCAATCAAAATAAATGGTACTGCATAAATAACAATTTTCTTAAATATCTGCTTATTAGTAATAATTGGTTCATTAACAGGACGAATCTTTTCATTAAACTTTGAATTATTCTTATTTTTCTTATATATCAAATATAAATAAGCAGCAATTGCTCCAGCAGTGGCACCAAAAACCGCAATACCAACCGCAGTAGTAATAGACAAATCAAATACTTTTAATGCTAAAAAACTCCCCAAAACAATTACAAAAACTCGTACTAATTGTTCCAATACTTGAGAAAAAGAAGGATCTTCCATAAATCTATGACCTTCAAAATAACCTCGATAAATACTAAGAACCGGAACAACTAACAAAGCACTGGCAACCACGCGAATAACAAGTGTTACATCAGAAATAGTATTACCACCAGATAAATCTCCTAAAACTGCATGAGCTATCCATGGAGCAAATAATAAAAGTAAAAGAAAACATATAAATCCTAATAATAATGCTATCTTCTTACCAAGAATAAATGCTCTTCTTTTAGCATTATAATAACCCAGTGTTTGATATTCAGATACTATTTTACTAATTGCTAAAGGAATACCAGCAGAAGACAAAGACATAAATAAAAGATAAATCGTATATGCATAGCCGTATAAAGCACCTCCACGCTCACCAATAACAGCATGAAAAGGAATAACATAAACAATCCCTAATATTTTAGTAAGAACAATTCCCAAAGTGGCAATAAATGCTCCTTTAATAAAGCTACTCTTACGTATACCATTCTTTTTCTTCTTCTCCATAAGCATCCTCCATTATTTAAATGATATCACAAAAGAAAAAAAAGAAAAAGAATTCTCTTTTTCTAATAATAAACAATCATCGCAGAAAAACAAAAAACCTGTTCTTCACTAAAGACTCCTACACTGACCTGATATTTAATATCAATAACTTCTCCATCTAAGTCAGCTAAAAAATCATTAATATCACTTTCTAAATCCTTCTCATCTTCTTCATCAAAGATTTTAACTTTCATAATATCACCCAAAATAATTATAAAAAAAGTTTTCAACAAAATTTGTTGAAAACTAGTAAATATCAACTCAATAACCACTCTAGAAGACTATCAATATAATCTTCAGATATACTAACTTTTTCGCCAAGAAGTCCAATAATAGGATGCAAACCATCTTTATTATGGAAATCAGAACCAATAGTTACTTTTAAATTATTTTCTTTAGCAAATTGATTCCAAAAATCTGTTTCATTAATTTTATTATTATCTTTATCAACATAGACATAATTAGCTTCAATTCCATCTGCTTGCATTTCACGAACTAATTCTAAAGTATCTTCAGGCGTAAACTTATCTTCATATTTATAAGCAACAGGATGCGCCAAAATAACCTTTCCACCAGCAGAACGTATTAGCTTAGCTGCTTCTACTGGAGTAATACTAGCTTTTTTAACATAAGCAGGACATCCTTCATTCATAATACTTTCTATGAATTCTCCTTTGTCAGGAATATGTCCGAAATTTTCTAATAAAACTTTTTCATTTTTTGAATTAGTAACTACATCAGAATAAATATGTGCTTTAGTAACAGCTTCTATTTTATCAAGTTCTGAAACATTTACTACATAGCCTAATTCATTTAATTTTTCAGAAACATTATATAAGTAATCATGTCTTGCATTCCTTAAAGCTGATAATTGTTTAAGTAAATTTTCATTTTTCATATCAAAATTATATCCTAAAACATGAAACCCACATTTCCCAGTCTTAGTAGAAATTTCAACTGCAGGGATAATTTTAACATTTTGAGCTGCTGCATATTGAAATAACTCATCACTATATGCATCAATTGTATCGTGATCAGCAATAGAAATGACACTAACTCCGTTATTAACAGCTTCATCAATAACCTCTTTAGGAGTCATAACTCCATCAGAACAATTTGTATGGATATGTAAATCTATTATTTTCTCCATGAATCTATCCTTCTTTCATATGTTTTTTGTAATTTTGGTGTTTCAAATCTACGTTCAACCGATGGAGATGCCACAGAATGTAAAGCATCAGTAAGCTGTTCATTAGTAAATGTATTAGAAATAATACGTCTAGAAAATTCTAACTTATTAGCTAAATTATCATCCAAAGAAAATGGTGTCATGGTATATAAAAAGTCCAAAACAAAATTATACGCCACATCATCATGTTGCCAAGTTTTTCTTAAAGATACAGGATGAATAGGTAAATAAGGAACAGTTCCATCCTCTATAGAACTTTGTAAAGTAAATGGTATTTGATCGATTAAACTACTTAATGTAGAATATTCAATAATATGAATATCTAAAGGAAGCAACTTATCTGGCATTTTTCCATTTTCTAAATCCGTAGAAATTTCTGAAACATCACGAATAGTCTGTACAGGATTAACATCTGATGTATGCATATCAAAAGAATCAAACAATCTTGTTAAGGTACTCTTAGCAGATTCAACCTCACTATCAGCGCAAATCATCCACATATCAACATCAGGCAATCTATTAATAACTTTTCTTGGCTTTAATGAATCTTTAATTTGAGGGCAAGGTTTACAAATTTGTTTTAAATCAGGCATATTTTGTCCTGTAGTAGACAAACATCTAGCACATACCCAATTAGTACCTAAATTTTGCGCCTCTTTAAATAATTCTTCATTATAACGTATTTGTTCATTAATAATAGGCAATTGCCCTTCTAAATTAGAATCCAGTACATAAAATGGATAACCCGTACCAAATGAACCACAATACCCAGGTGTTCTAGACATAATAGAATTAATAGTATCAATATTTTTAATCAAATATAAACGCTTTAACTCCGTATTGTTTTTTTCAAAACGAGTTGAAGCATCTGCAGCTTGAATACAAATATTCATAATATCCCCCTTTTCAAATGTGTCTAGATTATACCATATTTTATGAAATTTGTCAATCACTTTACACTAACACACTAACACACTAATAAACTAATATAACTAGCAAACTTATCTCTTAATAAGAAGTTTTTGATCCTGAACATAAGGCAAATCATTCTCTAACGCAATCTCGACTTTTGTAAGCTCCTGCCCTAAATAAAAAGCATGATCCAAGTTACTAATATGAAAACAGCATTTATCACGTAGCGAAGTTGCAGTCAACCCTTGATATTCCCTTTCTAACACCCCTTCTTTACTAAAAAAGGAAACATTAATTTTATCATCTTGATTTTCAATAAAGAAATATCCTCTTTCATCTTCTTCACAAAAAGAAATATGACCATCAACATAAGGTGTAATATCACCAAAATTCCTTTCATATACGTGAGCAGAGCCAGCAATCGTATTAACATAACCCTTTTCAAGTCCGAGTTCACGGCATAAAACATCTTGAATTTTTAATACACCATAAATATTTCTAGGAAATCCATTATAAACATCATTAGCTCTAAGATAAGCCAACATATAAAGCTTATTATCTTGTACAATAGCCTGATATAAATCAATACAAGGAACTTCATCAACAGAAGTTTCTATCGTAGGATTCCAAAGTACTGCAACTGCCCGTCTAGAATACATTTTCTCTCGCAAAGTATCAATTAAATACTGTAATTGATCAATATTATCATAATCACGAAAACGATTTCCATAGGTATATTGAACTCCATCAGGCTTATCTTTAGAAAGTAAACTTTCCTCATATAAATCTAATTCCTCTTTAGTAATTCCAAGTTCACCAACCATAGAAGGATGCTCCAAATCCTCATCACGAACAATAATAGATAAATCCATAAGTTCTAACTGCTCTTCATCATAGTCAGAAAGTTTTCGATTACCATAAGTTCCAATGAGTTTCAAACTACGCATCCATGCTTCCTTTACTGTATTAGCTCTTACCATAAATCCTATTTTTTCACTAACCAAGTTTTTACTAGTTTCCACAACTTCTGGGGAAAAATCCTTAGTATTCTCTCTCCAAGTAGAAAAAACTTTCATACCTTCTAAAACATCATTCAGTTTATCACTAGAAACAACAGTTACATGATTCTTAAAATACTCACAAAACTCATGAATATCTGAAGAAGTAAACTGAAATTTTTGAGAAAAGCCTATTTCTTCAGTTTCTAAGAAATGTAAAAACTCTTGAATACTATCACTCATTCCAGGAAGAATATCAGAGTCTTCTAATAACACTAAATGAGAAATTTGTGGATTTAAAAACAAATTAGCCAAAATAAAATTAATACCATTTTTAGTATATAAAGGTCCAATCGAAATAACTTTCTCTTTAGACTCATCTGATAATTTATCATAAATTAAATGTGGGGCTTTCCATCCAGTAATAATACCTATCCCCGATTCCTTTTCATCATCAAACATAACAACATTAGGATAATACTTTAGCATAAACATCACTCTTTCTAGTCTATATCAGAATATCATAAAAAAAGAAAACGATTGTGTTGCAAAAGCAACAAAAAAGAAGAAATTTTAATTCTTCTTTTCGTACAATTTTTCATAAAGCATATTAGCATAACCATCTAAGTTTCTACTAGAAAGACTTAATCCAAGAGAAGAAGTTAATTCTTTTAACTTTTGATTAGCATCACTAACAGACAAAGTATTATTCTTCACTTCAATTTCTATAAAATATCCCAAATCGAAAACGTTATCTAAGGAAATTTCAAAAATATCCTGATATATAAAGCTATTTCTAACTTTATGTAAAGTAAGTACTTTTTCAATACCAAGGCACTCTAATATCTTAATTACTTGTTCTAAATTTGAAACTTCACTTTCATGTTCTTCTAAATGAATATCCTCATCACTGTTACCAAAAAATATTTTCTTATAACTTAAAATATACTTATCATTCATGATGCGAATTCTTAGACATTCATCATCAACATCTCCACCAAAGAACGGACGATACTTTGGAGAAAAGTAAATATCATTTTGTTCTTTTTTTGTGTGACTAGAACCATTTTCTAGAAGAAGAGAAAGATACTTTTCATAATCTTTCTCTGTAATTTCTAACTTAATTTCAATTTCTCTATCCATTATTTCACCACGATATTAACAATTTTTCCTTTGATAATAATTACTTTTACAATTTCCTTGCCTTCAGTATGACGCTTAACATTTTCAGCGCTCAATGCTTTCTCTTTAATACTTTCCTCATCTTCATCTACAGAAATAGTAATAGTAGCACGAACCTTACCATTTACTTGTACAGCAATTTCTTTAGTATCTTCTACTATTTTAGAATCATCATAAACAGGCCAAGATTCATAAGCCATAGTTCCATGATGTCCTAACATTTCCCAAATTTCTTCAGAAATATGAGGAGCAACAGGATTTAATAATTTAATAAATCCTTCAGCATACTCCTTAGGAAAAACTTCTTCTTTATAAACAGAATTAATAAAAATCATCATCTGACTAATAGCAGTATTAAAATTCAATGTTTCAAAATCATCAGTAACTTTTTTAACTGTTTGATGATAAAACTTTTCCAAATTCTTATTTTCCTTATCTTGAACTTTTCCTGATTCATATAAACGATAAATTCTATCTAAGAATTTTTGAGCTCCTTCAACACCTTGTTGACTCCAAGGTTTAGATGCTTCTAAAGGTCCCATAAACATTTCATACAAACGTAAGGTATCTGCTCCATAATCACGAACAATATCAAGAGGGTCAATAGCAAACTCAGGATAACGTTTACCCATTTTAATACCATTAGCACCTAAAATCATACCTTGATGAACTAATTTTTTAAATGGTTCTTTAACAGGAGACAATCCTTTATCATATAAATAATGATTCCAAATTCTAGAATACATTAAATGTCCAACAGCATGTTCAGGTCCACCTATATATAAATCTACAGGCATCCAATGTTTTAATAGTTCTTGATTTGCAAACTCCAAGTCATTATTAGGATCAATATATCTTAAATAATACCATGAAGAACCAGCTGAACCAGGCATAGTAGATGTTTCACGAACACCTGTAACACCATTATGAGAATACTGTTTCCATTCAGTAGCATTTTCTAATGGTGCCATACCACCATGTCCTTTATAATCTTCAAGTTCTGGTAATACTAAAGGTAATTCTTCATCATCAAGAACATGAATCTTGCCATCTTCTAAATAGACAACAGGGACTGGTTCTCCCCAGTATCTTTGACGTGCAAAAATCCATTCACGCATACGATAATTTACTTGTTTAGAACCAACATGATGTTCTTCAAGCCAAGCAATCATAGTATGAATAGCTTCTTCTTTATTCATGCCATCTAAGAATTCAGAATGAATATGAATACCATCTCCAACCATAGCATTAGGATTCATAACATAAGCAAATGATTTCTTATGTAATTCATCTACGATATCTTCTTCAATACATTCTTTAGATACCCATTCTACTGAAAACTCTTCATCATCATCTAACTGTTGACTTTCTCTTTTATCACTCTTTAATTCAAATAGTAATGGTGTAGCTTCTATATTAAAATAAGTATCTTTATTATAAGCATAATAATGATGATTAATTTCAAAATCTTCACAGATAAGCTCTAAATCAGTATAGCCAGTTTCTTCTTTAATTTCACGCTTTGCACACTCAACTGCACTTTCGTCATCATGTCTAGTTCCACCAATAAACAAACGTCCACCATTTTTTCCCCAATTGATAGTTAAATATTTATCATTTTTCTTATCATAAACAATGGCTACAATAGAATTTTTCTGCTTTTCATTCTCATGAGGAGTACCAGTAACTTCCTCTAATACTTGAACAATTGGAATATTAAATTTTTTCGCAAACTCATAATCACGGTCATCATGCGCTGGAACAGCCATAATAGCTCCTGTACCATAAGTTGCTAAAACATAATCAGAAATATAAATTGGTATTTTAGTATCATTAACTGGATTAATAGCATAAGCACCAATAAACACTCCTGTTTTCTCTTTATTAAGTTCAGTTCTCTCCAAGTCACTCTTTGTTGCGCATTCTTTTTGATATGCTTCTACCGCTTTTTTCTGTTTCTCACTAGTAATTTTATTAACAAGTGAATGTTCAGGAGACATAACGCAATAAGTAGCACCAAATAAAGTATCAGGTCTAGTAGTAAATACGGTAAATTCATCATCAAAACCATCAACTTTAAAAATAACATGAGCACCTACGGATTTACCAATCCAGTTACGTTGCATTTCTTTAGTAGACTCAGGCCAATCAACTTCATCAAGACCAGCAAGTAATTTTTCAGCAAAAGCTGCTTGATCAATTACCCATTGTTTCATATTACGGCGAACCACTGGATAACCTCCACGTTCACTCTTACCATCAATCACTTCATCATTAGATAAAACTGTACCAAGTTCTTCACACCAATTTACTGGCATATCAATGTATTTAGCATATCCATCTAAATATAATTGTTTAAAAATCCATTGTGTCCATTTATAAAATTTAGGATCACTAGTTTGAAGTGTCTTAGACCAATCATAATCAAAACCAATAGATTTTAACTGATTAGTAAATGTTTCAATATTCTTTTGTGTAAATCCATTAGGATGATTTCCTGTAGTAACCGCATACTGTTCTGCTGGAAGCCCAAAGGAATCATACCCCATAGGATGAAGTACATTATATCCTTGCATTCTCTTCATACGTGAAACAATATCAGTAGCAGTATACCCCTCGGCATGCCCTGCGTGAAGGCCTACACCTGATGGATAAGGAAACATATCCAAAGCATAAAACTTAGGCTTACTAAAATCCCACACATCTGTTTTAAAAGTATCATTCTCTTCCCAATACTTTCTCCACTTTTTTTCTATCTTACTAAAATCATACATCTTTCGTCATTCCTTTCTTTTTGTAAAACATACCAACAAAATGATAGCTAACTAATATAACAGGTAAAACCAAAATTAAAGCTGCCAATATTTGCCACAAATAAGAATCTAAAACTAATACTATAGATACAATAAGGGAAATATCAAATGATGAAACCAAAGCTACTATCTGTAATAATTGTGGATAATCAACTTTTCTCATATTTAAATGATACCTTGTAATTAAATATTTTACTTCCATAGGACGCTTATCCTTTTTTTTCTTAGCCTTGCGAACAATAAAAATCTCATAAACCAAGAAAACTAAGAAAAAACATAATAAAAACAAAACTAACTCTTCTATCATATAACTCCTCCTATAAAAAAACGCCCTTATAAAACATAAGGACGAAATATCGCGGTACCACCTTAATTCATAGTAAACTATGCAACTTTAAAGAGATAACGGTCTAACCCTACATACTTTAAACTAGTCAAGTTCATATATTACTTATATTTACTCCCACCAACCGTAAACTCTCTAAAATAAGCAAATATATTACTACTACTAGTAATATGTCAACTGTTATTAGTATAGTAAAAAAAACTTATTTTGACAAGCCTTTTTCCTATCGATTTCGACTTTTTATGGTTAATTTGTGATAATGTCTTAAGTGTTAACTTGCGAAAATGTCTTAATATTATATAATACTCCACTGAGGTG
>CALVYF010000002.1 GCA_944372055.1 uncultured Bacilli bacterium
AGAAAGAACATAAAATATAAGACTTGCTTTTAGCAAGTTTTTTACTGTATTTTTGTATAAAATTATGTCTTTTTTTTTGAAATGGTACAGTCTTTTTGGTATAATACTATTAGAATAATGAGGTGATATGATGAAAGTTGTGTGTGTTGGTCATTCTACTTATGATACGACCTTACCTATGGATTTTTATCCAACTGAAAATTTAAAATATAGAATTCATGAACATATTGAGTGTGGTGGCGGTCCTGCATCTAACGGGGCTTATTTGTTGGCTAAATGGGGAATGGATACTACTATGATGACTGCCGTTGGAAATGATTATTACGGGGAGCAAATTATTAAAGAATTCCGTGATGTTGGGGCGTCTACTGAATGTATAGAGGTACATCCTGATTATATGACACCTAGTAGTTATATTATTGCTAACCGCTCTAAGGGGAGTCGTACGATTATTACGTCCAAAAAAGATCCTATTCGTAAATTAGATCATAGTGGAGATATCCATGCAGATTTAATTTTAGTCGATGGAGAACATCCAGAAACAGCAGAGACAGTATTGAGGGCTAATCCCTTAGCTATTAGTGTTATTGATGCTGGAAGGCTTACAGAAGATACAAAACGTCTTGGTAAGTTAGTAAAATATGTTGTTTGTTCGAAGACATTTGCTGAAGAGTTTGCGGATAGAAAGATTGATGTTACTGATAGAGACAGTCTTATTTATTGTTATGAAAAATTGCGTGAGTATTTTCAAAATACAATAGTTATTACTCTTGAAGATAAAGGGAGTTTTACAAAATTAGAGAATTATGAAATTTTGCCAACAGTATCCGTTCAAGCGGTAGATTCTACTGGTGCTGGTGATATTTTTCATGGAGCCTTTACATATTTTATTGGTAATGGGTATTCTTTAAGGACAGCTATTCATTATGCTTCTATTACTTCTGCTATTTCTGTTACAAGAGTAGGAGCTAGAATTTCTATTCCTGAACTTACGGAAGTGTTAAATTATGACGAACTTATATAGTCGTTATCCTACTTTGGATTTACATGGATTTGATCGCGATTATGCCCGGATTATGATTAATGACTTTATTAGGGATTGTTATATTATGAGAGTGAAAAAAGTAGTGATTATTCATGGGATTGGAAGTGGCATATTAAGAAAAACTACAAAACAGACGCTATTAGCTAATTCTTATGTCGAGGATGCTCGTCTTGATATATTTAATGATGGTCAAACGATAGTGAGTTTGAAAGAGCATTAAATGTGTTAACAATTTAGGAAAATGTTATAAAAAATCTAAATGTTGGTAAAAATATATTAATTACTTTAAAAGCAAAATGTAGTTTTTATATCATAATAATTATTAACTTTCAGTTACTTCTTTAAACAATACCACAAAATAAAAAATTTGACTTTTTTTTAATGTTGTGTTATAATGTGTTTACTTCAAGGATAGAGGGGTTCTAACTGAAGCATATTATAATCAGGGAGGTTGAATATATTATGGAAAATAAAAGTTATATATTTGAATATTTAGATGAGAATGATTTTAGAAAGAAAGAACGTTCTGTTCGTAAATACAATATGCTTGCTTATAAAAAATTAACTTTTTCTTATTATCCAGAATTAAGAAAAGGAAGTTTTTTAGGTAAAGAAGTTGGTAAGGACGAAAAAACAAAAACTGTTTCTTATGAATTGAAATTACCTACTGATGATTTATTTGCTAAAGTACATGGTGAAATTATATTACATTATACTGTTTATTTAGAGAAGCATATTATTTTATTAACTAATATTACTCCAGAAGAAATTTTAGATGAAGGGCATCGCGCTGAATTATCTACTTATAAAGGAGTTATGATTTCTAAAGCTCATCCTGAAAAAGATATGTTTAAAATCAATTTACTTAATATGTTAGGAAAATAAAACAATTAGAAAAGTCTAATTGTTTTTTTATAATATTTCTGTATCTTTTGAATTGTTTTGTTCCTCTATGTTATTTTCTTGTTCACTTGAATTGTTTTTTGACTGTTCTGCAGATTTATTGTTTTCTTCTTGTTTAAGAGGTTCCAGTTGTTTTGCTAATTGTTTTTGTATGAATTCTAAATTAAATATTTTTGATCCTACTTTCATATTCATCCGGTCTTTTTTTTGCTTTAATTTGATCATTGCGTTTGTTCCTGCGTCTACAATTAATGGTAATCCTGTAATAAATGTTGCCATGTCACTATTTAAGAATATTAATGGTTTTGCCATTTCTTCTGGTGTTGCTAGACGCTTAGCTGTTCCTGTTTCAGCAACTAGTGCATCTATTCCACCTGCTTCTACTTCAAATTCTTTTTTCATTCCAGTATCAGTACTTCCAGGTAATAGAGCATTAACTCTTATTTTTTCATGACCTAGTTCTATAGCTAGTTTTGCCATATAGTAATTTAGTGCTCTTTTTGATAAAGGGTAGGCCATCATTCCTAAAGTGGTTTCTTTTGCTTGTTTGTGTAATACTTCTATCATTTCATCCCAGGTTTTGGCATTTGTAAATTTTTCAAATTCATTTGCATATTTGTCCCAATATAATCCACCAGTAGAAGTTACATAGGCAATAGTTCCGCCAGCGGACATTCTGTTTTTTAAATATTCTTCGGTGATATATTTATTTGCTATATAGTTTACTGTAAATGTTTTGTAATAGTTTGTTTTTGCTCCAGATAATCCGGCTACACCAAAGAAAGAATCAATGTGTTCTGGAAGCTGTTTCATAGCAAGATCAATTGACTCTTTACTGCTTAAGTCGACCTCTATAAATTTTTTTACTCCTTCTAATTCTATTTTTGTAATATCTAAAGCATATACTTCAGCATCTAATTCTATTAATAATTCGGCTGTTTTTTTCCCGATTCCTGATGCAGCACCAGTAACCACACAAATTTTATTTTTGTATCCAAAATAATCTTTCATTTTATTCCTCCTGTTATTCTAATTTTATCATGGTTATTAGTATCTAGAGTGTTGATTTTTAGCTTTTGACAATAAATTGACATTTCTTTTCTTTTCATAAAAAGTGGTTTTTTCTTTACTAAATTGGTTTCTTTTTCTATAATAAAAGTACGTATTGTTTTAGGGGGAATATTGATGGAAACAGATATTAATAAGAGTTATGCTGTAGTGATGCGAAAGCAAAAGTTAGAAAACAATTTTTTCCTTTTTCTTCCTATATCGTTGGTTGATGGAGTAGTGTCTAGTGCAGATGATAGTACTTGTTTTGTTGCGGAAACAGAGAAATATTTTACATTTAATGATTATGCTCATATTTCACAAGATGAATATTGTGTTGGATATATTATTGATGAGGAAACTTTGTTAGAAAAATATCCTGGTTTTTCTTTAGAAGATGCTAAGGATGCTTTTTTTAAAACTGTTCAAAATGCTACTTGTTTTGGATTTTATTTACCTAATTTAGGGAATATTGCGATTTTTCCTTTTGAAATTAAAGAAATTGCGGATAATTTAAGCTCTATTTCTATAGATCATCCAGTGAACACTATTCAAATTGATATTGATAGTGTACGAGCTTTGCCATTGGATGGCAATGGACTTCCACTTTCTGAATATGAACTAGAAAATATTGATGTTGATGATATCTCTGAAGATACGTTACTTTCTGTTTTTAAGAGATTATCTAGTATTGAAGATTATTATACTTTACATCAAGCAATCAAAAAATTATATGATACTGAATTAAATGGGAATCTTGACGAAATACTTTCTTCTATTTCATTTTTTCAGATGGTAGAGGATGCGATTCATGATGATTTTTCTTCTGTCCAAGTGAATGATTTGTTTATTAAAAGTTGTAATAGTATTTTATCTAGTAATGATTTTAATGAGATTAAAGATGTTTTGAAAAAAACAGAAGATGCTTTTCTTTATTTGTCTTGTTTTTTTGAAAAATATGCCTCTGTTTTTGCTGAGGCGAGTGTTGCTAATCAATATATTTGTCAAATGTTTTCGCTATATGATTCTTTCTTGATGAAATCTACTGTTCCAGAAATTCATCATGATATTTCTCTTTTTAAAGAAAAAGAAATGAAAAATATGGAAGAGGTTGATATTTGTCGTCAGAGAGTTTTACAATATCAAAGTCAAGTTAATGCTATTAATGCTGATAATAAAGAAGAAAGTGCGAAAGGGGAACATACAGTTGGCGTTTCTATGCTTGATGTTTGCGATGCAAAAAGATTCTTTGATGAAAGAATTATTGGGCAGGAGGATGCTAAAATTGATGTTATTTCTACAGCTTATTCTAGACAGGTTGCGAATAATTCAGAGGAACATCATGCTCAAAAAATATGTTTATTAATTGGTCCTACAGGTAGTGGGAAAACTTTACTTACGCAGACGTTGGCAGAATATTTGGACGTACCTTCTGTAATTGTTGATACTACACAGCTTACTGCTGCAGGATATGTTGGTGATAATGTTGCTGATTCTTTAGTGCAACTTGTGATTAAGACAAATGGTGATATCGAAAAAGCAGAGCGGGGAATTGTAGTTTTTGATGAAATTGATAAAAAAGGTTCAGCTAGTAATTCTGATATTTCTGGTAAGGGTGCTTTGAATGGTTTATTACCTTATTTTCAAGGATCTACTTATCAATTGTTAGTAAATAAGAAAACAGTTCCTTTTCATACTGATAAATTAACGATTTATGCCACGGGTTCTTTTGAAGAAGCGGTGAAAGAAAAACGAAGTTCTAGTTATCAGGGGTCCACTTTAGGATTTCTTTCTAAAAATGAAGAAGTAACAGATGTTAAGCTTACGAAGAATGATTTAGAAAAATATGGTGGAATTCCTAAAGAATTGCTTGGACGTATTTCTGTTATTACTCAACTTCATCCGCATACGAAAGAGTCTATGCGCAAGGTACTTACAGATAGTCTTTTAAGTCCACTACATCAAGAGGCAGAAGTTTTAGCTTCGGCTGGCGCTTTTTTGAGCTATGATGATAGTTTTTTGGATACTGTAAGTTCTCAAGCTTTAGATTTGGGATTTGGTGCTAGGTCGTTGAATGATATTGTTGATAATTCGGTGAAGCGTGGTCGCTGGGAAATTTTAAATTATCCAGATTTATATTCTGGTATTCATTTAACAGGGGATACTGTTAAGGATAATCGTCAATGTTATCTTTTGGATAATGAAGGTAATCGATTCTTATTGGCTGACATTTTAGAAGCTAAAGAAAAGACCTCTTTAATTCCAGTTTCAAAGATGAAAGTTCACAAATAAAAAATATTCTTAGTTCTTTTTCACGAGAAAACTTGTTTATTTAATTTTTGTCTAATATATAGTAGAGATAGGCTTTTATCATTGTTTTTGAGTTTTATAGAAAAGAAAATATTCTTATATTGTTAATATTTTCTTTTCTGTTTGTTTTTCTTGCAAAGTTAATTTATTTATGATACACTTACTTTGTTGGTGTACATGGCCTGTTGGTGAAGTGGCTTAACACACTGCCCTCTCAAGGCAGCATTCACGGATTCGAATTCCGTACAGGCTACCAGTTGTTTATTACTCGTTTCTGAGTTGGTTATCAATCCTTTGGGATTGATTTTTTATTTTAGTTTTATTGACATCTATTCTATTTCATATTATAGTTTCTATATAAGATAGAAGGTGTTTTATGTTAAAAATATATAAAAATGAAGTTGATAATTCTGAAGTTACTATTTGTAAGGAAATGGAAGATAATACCTGGGTTCGTTTGATTGCTCCTACTGAGCAGGAGATAACTATGGTATCTTCTAAATTAAATATTCCTAATAGTTTGATTTCTCAGGTTTTAGTTGAAAAAGAACTTCCTCGAGTTAAACAAGTAGATGGAGCTACTTTAATTGTTATGGATGTTCCTTATATGAAAGATAAAAGTATTAAGAATAAATATGTTACTTGTCCTTTAGGTATTATTATTTGTGATAATTTTCATATTGTTACAGTTTCTTTGCAAAAACATACCTTTATGGATGACTTTGCTAATGGTGATGTGGATACTTTCTTTACTTATAAAAAGAGTAGATTTTTAATACAAATATTTTTGAAGTCTGCTGAGGTATATTTGTCTACTTTAAATTTAATGGATGAAGATATACAAAAAATGGAGAAAAATACTTATTATTCTACTAATAATCGTGTTTTGATTAATTTTTTAAATATGCAGAAGACTTTAGTATATTTTCTTACTTCGTTGCAGGCAAATGGCCATGTGCTAGAAAGACTTCAAAGTGAAGAGTTATTGACTATGTATGAAGAAGATAAAGTGTTGTTAAGTGATGCAGTGATAGAAAATAAGCAGTGTATTGAGACTTCTATTGTTTACCGTGATATTTTAGATTCTACTATGGATACTTATGGATCTATTATTTCTAATAATTTAAATGTTATTATGAAGTTTTTAGCTGGTGTTACGATTGTATTTTCAGTTCCTACAATGATATCTTCTTTTTTGGGAATGAATGTACCCTTAGGTGTTGTTGGAGAAAGTGAATTCTCTTTTCTGGTTGTTTGTATCATTTCCTTTTTTGTTTCTTTTTTAATTGCATGTTGGTTAAAGAAAAGAAATATGCTATAATGGACTAGACTATATTTTATTTTGGAGGATTTATGGAAGAATTTGTTATTTCGATTATGAATCAGTATGGATATTTTGGTATTTTCTTTTTGATTTTTATAGAGAATATATTTCCACCGATTCCATCTGAAGTAGTACTTTTATTCGGGGGATTTATGACTACATATTCTAAACTTGGAGTTCCACTTATGATTTTATTTTCTACTTTAGGATCTGTTGCTGGAGCAATTGTTTTGTATTATGTTGGTAAAATTTTAAATAAAGAGAGACTTAAGAAAATTGTTTCTGGTAAGATTGGAAAGATTTTGAGATTGAAAGCTAGTGATATTGAAAAAGCTGATCATTGGTTTGATACGAAAGGGAATAAAACAGTATTTTTTTGTAGGTTTATTCCAGTTGTTAGAAGTTTGATTTCTATTCCGGCAGGAATGAGTGAAATGGCAATGACAAAGTTTTTAGTATATACTACGATTGGTTCAGCTATTTGGAATACTGTTTTGTTGGTTGTTGGTAATCGTGTAGGAAAGAATTGGAAGGATATCCTAGGAATTATGGATCGGTATTCGCATATCGTTTTGATTTTGTTAATTCTATTATTTATTGCATTTTTGGTATATTTCTTTTATTTTCGTACCAAGAAGAAAAAAGCTAAGTAATCGATGTTAATATTTAAGTAATTTTACTTAAATATTTTTTTGTTAAAGATTATACGGATGGCATTTTGCGATTGACAAATGATGACTTGTCATCTATAATGGTTACTTGTATGACAGGGTGTCATACAAGATTGTGTAGAGGTGATAAATATGCCTAGTCAGACTTTTTTTAATTTAGATTATAGTAAACAAAAAAAGTTATTGGATGCTGCTAAACAAGAGTTTTATAAGGTTCCTTATACTGAAGTTTCTATTAATAAAATTATTCAAACTGCTGAAATTTCTAGGGGGAGTTTTTATACTTATTTTGTTGATAAGAATGATTTGTTTGCTTATATTTTAGAATTAAATAAAAAAATATTAAGTAAGATGACTAGGGAAGTTATTGTTTCTTGCCACGGAGATATGAGAGAGTCTTTTTTGCGGTTGTTTGATCTTTTTACTAAAAAAATTGAAGAATATCAATTGGCTCGGTTTTTAAAAAATATCTTTTTATATTTTTCTATTTATAAAGAAAAGTTTGAAAGACCTGGACATGATTTATTTTTGTATGTAAAAGATGTGATAGCTTTAGAAAACCTAAAGTCAGGGGATTTAGAGTTTGTTTTCCATTTATTTATGCACAATTTATTATTTGGTATTACAGAAGCAGTAAAGTCTACGAATATTTCTTTTGTTAGGGAGCAATATAGGGGTAAAGTTGATATATTATGTTATGGAATTTATAAGGAGGAAAAATAATGTTAAAAGTTTTTAAGTATTTGAAAAGTTCTATTTTTTCTGTTTTAGCAGTTATTTTATTACTTTTTGTACAAGCATATTTAGATTTAACATTACCAGATTATACGTCTAAGATAGTTAATGTTGGGGTACAACAAGGTGGTATTGAAAATGCTGCTATTTCAGAAGTTGGTGAAGATACTCTTAATACTTTAGTATTACTTATGGATAAGAGTGATGCTAAATATATTATGAATCATTATGAAAAAACAGATACTTATAAAGGTGAAGATATTTATGAGTTAAAAGAAGATAGTAATGTAGATAAAATTAGTTCTATTATGGCAAAGCCAATGATGATTTTATCTTATGCTTCTCAAGAAGCTAATTCTAGCTCTGACAGTGATACAGTATCTTTTGATTTACCTGAAGGCGTTAGTCTTTCTCAGGCTCTTAGTATGATGGGGGATGCTGAACGTGAAAAGATGTTACAACAGATTGATAAAAAAATCAAAGATATTCCAGATACTATTGTTGATCAGGCTGCAGTTAGCTATGTAAAAGTGGAGTATCAGAGAATTGGTGTTGATACCGATCATATTCAAACCATGTATATCTTAAAAGTTGGTCTTATTATGTTAGGTATTGCTTTTTCGGCAATGGCTGTAGGTATTTTGATTGTATTTATTGGTTCACGTATGGCGGCAAGACTTGCTAGAACACTTCGCCATAAAGTGTTTACAAAAGTTGTTGGTTTTTCTAAAAATGAGATTAAAACTTATGGACAATCATCATTAATTACTAGAACAACAAATGATGTACAACAAGTTCAAATGGTTGTTGTGTTCTTACTTCGTGTTGTATTCTATGCTCCAATTATTGGTATTGGTGGTGTTATCAAAGCAATGAATACCAATGCTGATATGACTTATATTATTGGTGTTGCCGTTGTTGCAATTTTAGGTGTTGTTGTTACTTTGTTTGCTATTGCTATGCCTAAATTTAACCTGGTACAAAAGTTAATTGATAAATTAAATCTTGTTACCCGTGAAATTTTATCTGGTCTTCCAGTGATTCGTGCATTCTCTAATGAACATCATGAGGAAGAAAGATTTGAAGAAGCTAATAAACGACTTACTAAAGTAAATTTATTTATTAACCGTGCAATGAGTTTTATGATGCCTGTTATGATGTTAGTTATGAATTTTGTATGCTTGGTTATTGTATATCAAGGTGCTAAAGGAGTAGATACGGGAGCAATGCAAGTAGGAGATATCATGGCCTATATTCAATATACCATGCAAATTATTATGGCATTTTTGATGATTTCTATGATGTCTATTATGTTGCCACGTGCCAATGTATCTGCAAAACGTATTATGGAAATTATAGAGACGAAGGATACTATTTATAATAGCAAACATTTAGTGGAGTTTAAGCCTGAAGCTAGAGGAAAAGTTGAATTTAAAAATGTAAGTTTCCGTTATCCAGATGCTGACTATGATGTTATTACTGATATTGATTTAGTTGCAAATCCTGGTGAGACGACTGCATTTATTGGTTCTACTGGTAGTGGTAAGTCTACTTTGATTAATTTAATACCAAGATTTTATGATGTTACTGATGGTGAACTTTTAGTAGATGGTGTTAATATTAAAGATGTAGATCTCCATGAACTTCGTGAGAAAATTGGGTTTGTTCCTCAAAAAGGAGTATTATTTACTGGTACGATTAAAGACAATATTAAATATGGTAATGAAAATATAAGTGACAAAGATATAAGTAAAGCACTAGATGTTGCACAGGCTACTGAGTTTGTTTCTAAACTTAAAGGTGGCGTAGATTATGATATTAGTCAAGGTGGTACCAATGTTTCTGGAGGACAAAAGCAACGTTTATCTATTGCTAGAGCCATTGCGAAAAATCCAGATATCTATGTTTTTGATGATAGTTTTTCTGCACTTGACTTTAAGACGGATGCGAAATTGCGTGGAGAGTTAGCTAAAATTACAAAAGATAAAACAGTTTTAATTGTTGCTCAACGTATTTCTACTATTATGAATGCTGATAAGATTGTTGTCTTAGACGAGGGTCATGTCGTTGGTATTGGTACACATAAAGAATTAATGGAAAGTTGTAATGTGTATAAAGAAATTGCTTTATCACAGTTAAGTAAGGAGGAGTTAGAGAATGCCTAGAGTTGGTCATGGTGGTCCAGGAGGACAAGGTGCACCTGAAAAAGCAAAAGACTTTGGAAAAACATTAAGAAAACTTCTATCTTATTTAAAAGATTATAAACTTGCGATGTTTTTCGTTGTTGTGTTTGCTATTGGTTCTACTGTCCTTACTATTGTTGGACCTAAAATATTAGGAAATATTACTACGGAAATATTTAATGGGTTAATGAGAAAGATTTCTAATACTGGTGGAATTGATTTTGATCTTATTAATCATACGGTGATTATTTTAATTGGTTTATATATTATTAGTGCACTATTTTCTGGTATTCAAGGAGTTATTATGTCGGGGGTATCGAATGATATTTCTTATCGTCTTCGTAATTCTTTGAGTAAAAAAATAAATAAACTTCCTATGAAATATTTTGATACTAAGACTCATGGTGAAGTATTATCTATTGTTACTAATGATATTGATACTTTATCTCAAGCATTAAATCAATCTATTACTACGATTATTACTAGTATTGCAACTATTATTGGAATCTTTATTATGATGATATCTATTAATATTCCAATGACGATTGCGGCTGTATTAATTATTCCTGTTTGTATGTTTGTTTTAAGGATTGTTGTTAAACGAAGCCAAAAGTATTTTGCGATGCAACAAGATTATTTAGGACATATTAATGGCCATGTTGAAGAAATTTATGGTGGCCATGATATTGTTAAAGCTTTTAGCGGAGAAGACAAAGCTATCAAGAAGTTTGATGAAATTAATAAAACATTATATCGTAGTGCTTGGAAGAGTCAATTCTTATCTACTACAATGCATCCTATTATGCAATTTATCGGTAACTTAGGATATGTTATTATTTCTATATTAGGTGGATATATGGTCATTAGAGACCGCATTGAAGTGGGTGATATTTTATCATTTACGCAATATGTACGTAATTTTACACAACAGATTAATCAATTATCTCAAGTTATGAATACTGTTCAGTCTGCAGTTGCTGCCAGTGAAAGAGTATTTGATTTCTTGGAGTTAAAAGAAGAAGTACAAACAATTGAACATCCTTTATCTACTGAAGGATTACGTGGTAATATCGAGTTTGATCATGTATTCTTTGGGTATAACAAAAATAAAATTATTATTCATGATTTTTGTGCGAAAGTTAAAGATGGTCAAAAGATTGCGATTGTTGGTCCTACCGGTGCAGGTAAAACTACGATTGTAAAACTACTTATGCGTTTTTACGATTTAAATAGTGGTCGCATTTTAATTGATGGTAAAGATATGACAGAGTTTAATCGTAGTGAGATTCGCCGTATGTTTGGTATGGTATTACAAGATACGTGGTTATTTAATGGTACTATTAAAGATAACATTAAATATGGTAAGTTGGATGCTACAGATGCGGAAGTGAAAACAGCTTGTCATACAGCTAGTGTCGATCATTTTATTAAAACATTACCAGATGGATATAATATGATACTAAATGAAGAGGCAGATAATGTTTCTGGAGGGCAAAAACAATTACTTACCATCGCTCGTGTTATTTTAGCAGACCCTAAGATATTAATTTTAGATGAAGCTACTAGTAGTGTAGATACTCGTACAGAAGAATTAATTCAAAAAGCTATGGATAAATTAATGGAAGGAAGGACTAGTTTTATTATTGCACATCGTTTAAGTACGATTAAAAATGCTGATTTAATTTTAGTTATGAATGATGGAGATATTGTAGAGCAAGGAACGCATGATGAGTTACTTAAGAAAAACGGATTCTATGCTAATCTTTATAATTCACAATTTGAAGAAGTGGGAGAGTAATCTCCTTTTTCTTTTGCAATTTTTTAAAACTTTTTATTGAGAGATTTTTTAATTCATTATATAATGATATATGGTAGGGAGTGGTGGAATTGTTAAAAGTAAAAGCACAAAAGACAAAGAGAGTTATTTCTTTTATTATGCTTACCTTTGGTTCTATTTTAGCAGCCTTTGCTTTGGAAACTTTTTTAATTCCGAATACTATTTTGGATGGTGGAATTACTGGTATTTCTATTATTATTTCTAAATTAACATCATTACCTGTTAGTTTACTTGTATTGATTTTAAATATTCCATTTGTCTATATTGGTTATAAAAATTTAGGTCGCGGTTTTTTAGTTAGAGCTATTTATAGTATGATTTTGTTTTCTTGTAGTTTGTCTGTTTTTCAATATATTGAAGCGATTACTGAACAGATGCTACTTGCAACTGTTTATGGTGGTGTTTTATTAGGAATTGGAGTAGGTATTGTTATTCATTCTGGAGGATGTGTTGATGGTACAGAGTCTGTTGCCCTTGTAATTAGTAAAAAATCTTCTCTTTCAGTTGGGCAGGTTGTTTTACTTTTTAATTTAGTTATTTACGGAGTTGCTGGCCTTATTTTTGGACTTGATCGAGCAATGTATTCTTTGCTTACTTATTTTATTACTTTTAAAGTTATTGACTTGGTTTCTGAAGGCTTTGAACAATTAAAAGCTGCTTTTATTGTTACTGAAAAAGGTACTGATATGGCTAAAGAAATTTATAAACGTCTTGGTCGTACTGTTACTACGATTCGAGGTAAGGGCCTTATTAGTGGTGATAAGGAAGTTATGTATTGTGTTCTTACTAGAATTGAGATATATGAGCTTCGTCATATTGCTGAAGAGATGGATGAGAGTGCATTTATTACTATTTTAGATGTATCTGATATTATTGGTAATCATATTAAATCTACACAACATGTTGGACGTAAAAAATTAGGAATATTAAAAAAGGGGAGATAATTTATGAATCAAGGAGAAAATAAAAATGTTAGTTCTGCTCCTATGGGAGTGAATAATAGTGCAAATACAAATTCTACAACTAATAATGATAGAATGCTAGCTGGTAGTCCGGGAATAATGATTGCTCCAGTTTCTGAGGGCCCAAGGGATGCCACAGCGCTAGATAAAGGACGGGTTAATACACCAGGCATATCTACTACTGGAACTTCTCCTGTTCAACCAGTTTCTCAAACTACGCCACCAGTTTTAAATCCAACTGTTGTTGCTCCTAGAGTTGAGGTTACTTCGGCAACTACTGCAACGCCACCGCCTGTTGCTCCAGAACCTGTAGCTCCAATAGAGCCGGTAATTCCTCCTAAGAAATCTCGCAAGGCAGGATTCTTTATCTTTTTCCTTCTCTTAGTTATTCTTGGCATGGGTGCTTATATTTATATGGATTATCAGAAAGATCAAGCTAGAGGGGAATGTAGTCCTTTGGTTGCCAGTGATAATAGTCTACGAGAACTTGACTTGGAGTCTTCTATTGTTCAAGAATTATATGATAAAGTAAAAACTACTGTTCGTGAAGATTTGGCTTATCATATATTTGATGATACATTAAAGTTATATTTAGCTTATCGTCAGATACCAAATTCTGAAATATATGATTCTAATTGTAATTTATTTAATGAGAACTCTATGTCTAATTTTACTTGTACTGGTACTACTGATTTTACTCCTATGGCTTTTTCAGAAGAAACTTTACAAAAAGAAGTTAGAAAACTATTTGGAGAGAATGTTTCTATTCCTAACCAGAATATTGTTTTAGGCAATAGTTGTTTTGGAGGATATCAGTATATTGCGGAGCGTGGCGAGTATGTCCAGGGATATTGTGGTCAAGTACCTACAACTACTTATAATGTGGAAAAAGAATTAATTTCTGCTTCTGTTCAGGGTGATACGATTACATTAAGAGAAAAAGTCCGTTATTATAGTGCCCAAGGAATTGATGCTAGTCAATTACAAAATGGAGTTTATGTTCATACGTTTAAGTTAGATAATCATTACCATTATGCTTATGTTAATCGTACTATTGAAGGAGCATCATAGTTATGTTATATTAGAATAGGTGATAATAATGAAAATTGAAAAAATTGTTACAGGATTGCTTGATGAAAATTGTTATGTTTTAAAAAAAGATAATATATGTTTAGTAGTAGATCCCGGGGATGATTATCCAAAAATTAAAGAGGCTGTGGGCGATGCTAAAGTGTTAGCTGTTTTACTTACGCATTCACACTTTGATCACATTGGTGCACTTCGTAATTTCTTGACGAAAAGAAGTGTCAAGATTTTTAAGAAGAGTAGTGTTGAAGAGACGGGTATTCAAATTGGGGATTTTGATTTCCAAGTTATTTTTACTCCGGGCCATTCTAAAGATTCCATTAGTTTTTATTTTCCAAATGAACAGGTTATGTTTGTTGGGGATTTTATATTTCAAGAATCTATTGGTAGATGTGATTTGCCTGGTGGGAATGAAGATGAAATGAAAAATAGTCTTTCTAAATTGAAAGAGTATCCAAAAGATATTACATTATATCCTGGTCATGGGGAAGTTACTACTTTAGACTACGAACTTTCTCATAATCCATATTTAAGTTAGGAGTGCTTTTATGTATATTGATGTTGTTGTTTTAGTAGTTTTAATGGTACTTGTTGTTATGTTTTTTAAACGTTTTTCTTCTTTTGTCTTTTTTATGGCAATTGTTGATATCTTGCTTAGAATTTTAACATTTATTAAAAATAATATTGGTTTACCGGATGTTAGTAGTTTAATTGGTAAATATGTACCTGCTAGTATACCAGCTATTATTGATAAATATTCCAATGGTATTATTAACACTATTTTACAATGGGCTTTTGTTGTTCTTATGTGCATTTTCTTAAGTTATATTATTAAGATATTTCTACGTAAGAAAAAAATTTAGTTATTATTCAAGAAATGACAAGTTTAGTCATTTCTTTTTTTTATACTTATTGTGGTGATAGGGATGAAAGTGTATTTAGATTTGGTCTTTTTCATTAACTTTTTCTTTGATTTCTTGATTTTATATGCAACAAAACTAGTATTAAGAGAAACTACTTCCTGTAAGAGAATTGTCTTGGGTAGTTTGTTTGGTAGTCTTACTATTTTTCTTTTATTTCTATCACTGTCTAATTTTTGGTTGCTTTTATTTAAACTGGTTATTAGTGTATTGATTATTTTAATTACTTTTGGTTGGACTAATTTTTTCTCTGATTTTTTGTATTTTTATTTAATAAGTATGATTTTAGGTGGATTTTTGTATTTGCTTGATATTAATTTTACTTATGAAAGTCAGGGTGCTTTATTTTATGGTACTGGGTTAGGACTTAATTTGTTTGCGGTTCTTGCTCTTACCCCTGTTTTTTTATATTTTTATATTAAGAATTATAAAAATAATAAAGCTCGTAGTTCTCTTTTATATATCGTTCAGATATATAAAGATCAAAAGGTGTATTATTTGAAGGGAATGCTTGATACGGGGAATCAGCTTAAAGATCCTACTACTGGTAAAAGTGTCATATTAATTAATTCAAAGGTTGATATTCCAGTTTCCCATTGTTTTTATGTTCCTTATAAAGCATTGAATACGGAAGGAGTTATTCTCTGTTCAAAGGTAGATAGGGTAGTTATTGATAATGTGGAGTTTTCGAAATGTTTAATTGGCTTTAGTAAAACTTCTTTTTCTTTAGGGGGAGTGGATTGTATTTTACCAAGTATATTTAAGGAGGAATTATGAAACAGTTTATTTTATGGATAAAATCATTATTTTATAGGGTTACTAGTATTTTTTATGTTGGTGCTACAGATATGCTTCCAGAACCGTTATCTAAGGAAATGGAAGAATTATATATTGAAAAGATGCAACAGGGAGACATTTATGCAAAAGAGCAATTAATTGAACATAATTTAAGGTTGGTGGTCTTTCTAGCTAAAAAATATGAAAATACGGGTGTTGATTTAGAAGACTTGGTTAGTATTGGAACTATTGGTTTAATTAAGGGAATACAAACGTTTCAAAGTGGTAAAAATATTAAACTCGCTACTTATGCTTCGAGATGTATTGATAATGAAATTTTAATGCATTTAAGAAAAAATAAAAAAACGAAGTCAGAAATTAGTATTGATGCTTCTTTATCGCTTGATGGGGAGGGAAATGAGCTTCATCTTGAAGATGTATTGGGAACAGATGCGGATATTGTTACTCGAGAAATTGAAGAAGCTAGCGATAAAAAGATTATGCTTCAAGAAGTTATGAAGTTGAAACCAAGAGATCGTGATATTATTGTTCTTCGCTATGGGCTATTAGGAAATGATGAATTAACCCAGAAAGAAGTTGCTGAAAAGCTTGGAATTTCACAGTCTTATATTTCTAGGATTGAAAAAAAAGTGATTAAACGTTTACGAACCGTTGTTGGCAATTTTTAAGGTTTCTCGTTTACTTGCTTTTTTTCTTGTGCTATACTTGAACTAAGTATAAGGTTGGGTGAGATAGATGTTTCAACGATTTAAAAATTGGTGGTTAAATCAAGGTAAGACCAGTAAAATAATTAGTTTTTTTACGCTTTTTTTTATTATTTTTTCTTTAGTTATCATAGGTGTTTTGGGTACTAGCTTTGCTGCTAGTACTAGTTTACCTGAAACTCTTACTACTAATACTTTGTATTCTGATGATGGATATCGAGTTAATTTGTTTCCTAGTCTTAGTGAAAGTGATATTATTTCGCTTACACCTTTTGTAGCAACTAGTGGTGGTACTACTTATCATATGTATTGTTTGGAAAGGACGAAGGATTGGTATAACGATACTATTATTGTTAAAGACAAGAAATTAGATTCTGGCTATGCTTATATTATGATGAATGGCTATCCTGAGAAAACATTGAGTAATGAAGGGGATTGGACTGATTCTTATCTTACACAAGTTGCTTTATGGTTGTATCAAGATCGTTCTACTGGTGTTGATGATACTGTATCTGGTTCTTTGACTGCAAATCAAAAGGCTGCTATTAAGAGCAGTAAGTATTATTCTATTATTAATAATTTGGTTACAAATGCAATTAACGCTAAGGACACTTATGCTAATGTAAAACCTAATTTTTCTGTTACTTCTAGTGATTTTCATTTAGACTCTTCTGTTTCTTATTTGGAAACTGATTTTATTAGTGTATCTTCTAACGTGGACTTTTCTTCTTATAGTGTTGCTGTAAGTATGGAAGGAGCACAAGTACTTAATGAACAGAGTGAAGTGCTTTCTGCTGGTGCAAAGATTTCTAGTGGAAAAAAGTTTAAAATTCGTCTTCCTTTAGAAAATTTAACTTCTTCTAATGCTTCTTTACAGGTTAGTATTACTATGGATTATCAAGAATATGAAGCATATCAATACCGTCCTACTAGTCATGAAGATACTATGCAATTATCTGTTGTAGCTATGGTACAAGCGACTTCTAAGCAAGCTGTTGCTTCTACTAATATTACTATTCCCATGGGTAGTTTAACAATCGAAAAGATTGATGGCAGTACTAATCAATTACTTGCTGGTGCTAAAATAGAAGTGTATCGCGAGGTTAGAAATCAAAGACAATTGATACATAGTTTTGATTCTACAACAACTGCGACTACTATACGAAATCTTTTGCCTGGTAAATATACGATAGTGGAAAAGAGTGCACCAAGCGGATATTTGATTCAGTCTGATAGCCAGTCTGTTATTTTAAATACTACTACTAATTTAAATCCTAGTGTAAAACTTGTTAATATGCCTATTTCTGTTCAAATTCGTAAGGTGGATACAGATACCAATCTTTCTATTTCTGGTGCTGTTATTAAGGTGATTGATGATAGTGGTAAGGAAGTGTATCGGTTTACTTCTGGTAGTGGTTATACTAAAATACCGAATTTGTCGGTTGGCGATTATCAGGCGATAGAAGTTAGTGCGCCAAGTGGGTATTATTTAAATACAGATCCTTATGATTTTTCTATTACTGAAGACACAAGTGAACTTTCTATCACTATGAAAGATCAAAAGAATCAGGTGGAAATATTAAAAGTTGATGAAGAATCAGGAAATCCTTTAGCTGGTGCAACACTTCGTATTGTTAATGCTGATACTAATGCGGAGATTGTTACTTGGGTAACGGAAAAAGAAGCTAAGGTTTTTGAAGGTTTAGCTACTGGTAATTATAGGGTGGAAGAAGTTAGTGCACCAAGTGGCTATGTTACTCAAACTAACACGATGCCATTTACTGTTTCTAATACGCAGACTAAGAAAATCACTATTAAGTTTTCTAATACAAAAAGTTCTGTCATGATTTCTAAAGTTGATGAAGAGGGTAATCTTTTAGCTGGAGCAACTATTGCTATTTATGACGAAGATGGTACTAAAGTAGAAGAATTTACTTCTACTAAAACTCCTACGGTTATTAAAAAACTACCTGTTGGTCATTATACAGCAAAAGAGCTTAAAGCACCTGAAGGTTACCAACTAAATCCTAATCCTGTTTCTTTTGAAGTTACAGAGAATACAGAAAATTTATCTGTTACAATTAAAAATACTAAGAAGGGGATATATCTAGGAAAGATTGATGCTGATACAGGTAACTATGTTTCTGGTGCTGTATTACAATTAGTCGATTCTAAAGATAAAGTACTTGAAAAATGGACTAGTTCTAATGATTTACATATGATTTCTGGTCTTTCTAATGACACTTATTATTTAGAAGAAGTATCTGCTCCTAAAGGATATGTGGGTAGCTTTGAACGAGTTAAAGTGGTTGTTGATGATAATACTACAACTGCAACGTATACTATAAAAAATAAGAAAATATCGGTTAAGATTGCTAAAGTAGATGCAGATTCAAAACAAATAGTCCCTGGTGCTACCTTGGAACTTTTGAATTCTAATTATGAAGTTATTGATACTTGGACTACAGGAGAAGATTATCAAATCTTTGATAACTTGAGTGAAGGCGTTTATTATGTTAAAGAAGTTGAGGCTCCTAGTGGTTATGTTGTCAATTCTTCTTTAAAGCAGTTTACTATTGATTCTAATCATCCTACAATTACAGTTGCGTTTGAAAACAGTCAAACTACGGTAAAACTTGGCAAGGTTGATTCTTCTTCTGGAGATTATATTGCTGGTGCAACTTTACGATTATCTAGAGCAGATGGCGGGATGGAAGCTATTACTTTTGTTAGTGAGAACAAGGCTACAGTCTTTCGTGGGCTTGCTCGTGGAGACTATGTTTTGGAAGAAGTTAGTGCTCCTAGCGGTTATGTTGGTACTAATTCTAAGATAACTTTTTCGATAGACTCTTTAGGTAAGACAAAAAATGTATCTTTGAAGAGTGATTTTGTACAGATTCATGTTAAGGATAAGCGGTTACATATTGATACGAATGGAGTTTCTGGGTATGAGTTCCAATTATTTACTGGAGATAATAAATTAGTTGATACTTATACTGTTCAAAAAGAAGAATTTGTTTCCGGAATTTTAACTAATGGTACTTATGTACTTTTACAAACAAAGGTTCCTGATGGCATGATTTTAAATTCTAATCCTTATACTTTTACTGTTTCTGATGATGGTATTACTGATGTTGTATCTTTTGCTAATGATTATACAAAGATGAATTTTGAAAAGAAAGAAATGATTGGTGGTAAGCAATTAGCTGGTGGACATTTTATTTTACGAAATGAACAAGGTGATGTTGTTAGTGAATGGGATTCTACAGATTCTTCTAAACGGATAAATCGTCTATTGCCAGGTGCTTATACGTTGACTGAAGTGAAGGCACCTGATGGTTATCAATTGTCTCAAGCACAACTTACTTTCCAAGTTGAAGAAACTAGTGATGTTCAAACGATTACTATGTTTAATGCTTTAGAAGTTGAAGTTCCAAATACCTCTCAAAATGCTTTGCTTTTTTGGTTTTTTGGTACTTTGATTCTTATGCTAGGACTTAGTATTGTAGGTTATGTTTATGTAAGAAGGCAAGGGTAAGTATGAGTCGTTTAGCTTTTCAATATGGAACTGTTCATGCTTTTAAAAGTGAAAAGGTTTTCTTTCTCAAAAGAAGATTTTTAAAATATCATTTATCTGTTATGATTATGGCTCCTATTATTACACATAAGGATGAGATTTCTAATTATGATTATTTGATAGGGAGGGACGAAAACCTTTTTCTTACAATAAAGAGACAGTTTTCCGATTTACAATTATTAATTATTGATGATGCACATTTATTAAATGAGATGCAAATAGACCAATTATTGCAAGTGGCTATTAATTTAGATATTGCTATTTTGTGCTTAGGACTTAGAACTGATTTTAGGACTACTGGATTTTCCGGTGCTAGAAGGCTTTTGGAAATTGCGCAGGTTTTAATTCCAAAGAAAACATATTGTTCCTGTGGGAGAGAGGCTTTCTTCAGTATTCGTAAAAAAAATGGCAAAACAACTTTTTCAGGTGATAAGATTTTAAAAGAAGATGATGTTACTTATGAAGCTGTTTGTTCTAAATGTTATTATAGAAAGTTAATACAATATAAGAAGTTAAAAGAAAGTGGTAGAATTTAAAAAAGAGGCTAATTGATAGTCTCTTTTTCTATATATGTCTTTTCTATTTGTTCTATTTCTTCTGATTGGAGTAATTCTGAGTCTTTGGTTAATAGTGCTATGTAGGTAATTTTTTCTAAATAGGTTTTTGATAATATGTTTTTTTCTGGTATTTGTTTAGTAATTTCTTTCTCCTTTACATAGGGAAAGGTTAATTTACATTTCATACCTTCTATTAACTCTATTGTGTTTATTTTATTTAATGTTTCTTTGACTGATTTAGAATAGGCTCTAATTAATCCGCCAGCACCTAATTTGATTCCACCAAAATAGCGGATTGTGATTGCTAGAACATTGGTGATATCTTCTTTATCTAAAACATTTAACATAGGCATACCGGCGGTTCCTCCTGGTTCACCATCATCAGATGCTTTTTTTATATTTTCGCCTATTTTATATGCGTAACAATAGTGAGTTGCTTTTGGACAGAGTTTCTTTACTTGTTCTAGGTATTGCTCTATTTCTTCTTTACTTCTTATTTTATATAGTAATGTAATAAATCTGGAGTTTTTAATCATGATTTCATTTTTTGTATTTTCTTTTATTGTTTTCATATTTACTCCTTTTATTGTGAATCATTTATTATATTATTATTTTTCTTTTGACTTGTCAATTTTTTGCCTGATATTGTCTGTCAATGACTAGATAAATCGTTTTCTTTTCTTCTGTTTTTATATTTAATATGGTATAATGAATTAAGAGTATGGTAGTGTTAAGGAGATGATATTTTGTTGTTTCGTAAGAGAAAAGATAAAGAAGTAGATATTAGTAGTTTAAATGACATTTTGTCTACGGGTAAAAAATTGGTTCAAATAGGTTATATTATGGCTATTATTGCCTTGGTGTTATTAGTTACTTATCTTGTGAAAGAGTGGCATGCATTACGGTTTGTTGGTGAGTTTTTAGCTGTTATTTCTCCAATTTTTATTGGTTTAATTATTGCTTGGCTGTTGGATCCTTTAGTTAAGATTTTACAAGGAAAAAAAGTACCGAGAATTCTTGCTTGTATCCTGGTGTATTTATTGTTTATTGCAGTTTTATTTTTAATTGTTGCTTTACTTATTCCTGCCATGGGTGCTCAAGTGAAAGATTTTATTGGAAATATTCCAGATTTGGTTAATGATTTTAAACAGTTTTTTAATGGAATAATTGCAGATTTGACACGTACTTTTGATTATGATTTTTCTAGTGTTAAAGATCATTTGTATCATACTATAGAAACATTTGGTGTGAATTTATCTACACGAATTCCTGATATGGCTATTAGTTTTGTATCTGGTATTGTCAGTGGGGGAGTTTCCTTCTTTTTAGGACTTATGATTGGCTTTTATATGTTATTTGATTTTGATAAGCTTAATCGTTCTTTTATTTCTCTTCTTCCTAGAGGTTGGAGAAAAGGCGCTAGTGAATTAAGTGTACGGTTGAATGAATCTTTACGTAGTTATGTTCAAGGTGTTTTGTTAGTGATGACTTTGGTTTTTATAACGCAAGCGATAGGTCTTACCATCAGTGGATTGCAAGCGCCTTTGGTTTTTGCCTTTTTCTGTGCATTAACTGATATTATTCCATATTTTGGTCCCTATATCGGTGCTGTTCCGATTATAATTGTAGGATTTATGAGTGATCCTATTGTTGGTATTTGTTGTGTTATTTCTATTATTGTTGTTCAACTTTTAGAAAATAATTTTTATCAGCCTTTGATTATGGGACATACTATGAAACTTCATCCAGTAACAATTATGCTTGGACTATTGCTTTTCCAACATTTCTTTGGTATTATAGGTATGATTGTTGCAACTCCAGTGATTGCTGCATTAAAAATCATTGCTACTTTTATCGATGAAAAGATTGATGTTGTTGGTAGAGTTACTGGGGAAGAAGTAAAAGAAAAATAAAACGAAGAGTAAAGATAAGTATTAAAGATTTAAAATATTTAGAGAGATCATGGTTGGTGAAAATGATTTGTTTGTTCTTTAAGAAGCTACTTTATGAGTTTTATCGGTCAAGCCGTTATTCTAATTAAGACCAAACTAGGATGGTACCGTGCTTTGCACTCCTAGTTAGGTCTTTTATTTGTATTAAGGAGGAATTATGAAAATATTTTTATTAGCAGGTAAAGCGGGGTGCGGTAAAGATTTAATGGGGAGATATATGAAAACACAGTATGACTTTGCAGGACATAATGCTTGTATTTTACATATTACTACTCCTTTGTATGAATATGCAAAAAACTATTTTAGTTGGAATGGAAATATGGCTGAAAAACCTCGTGAGTTTTTACAAGAAATGGGAATTGAAATTATTCAAAAGAAATTAGGTAAAAAATATTTTTTACTTGATCGACTTTGCGAAGATATTGATATTTTAAAAAATTTCTTTGATGTATTTATTATTACTGATGGAAGATTGTTATTTGAGTTTTTAGAGTTGAAACGAAGATTTCCAGAAACTAAGATTATACATGTGATTCGAGAAAACTATGATAATAAGTTAAGTGATGACGAGAAAAAACATGTGACGGAAACAGAAATGGAACAGTATAAAGATTATGACTATATTGTTCGTAATACATCTAAGGAAAGGTTGTTTTCTGAAGCGGATAAAATTATCGGATTAGAGGCTCAAAGAGAAGGAGAAATTATATGAGAAAATTGATTGCGGTTGTAGGGATGAGCGGTAGTGGTAAAAGTATTGCTACTGACTATTTAGAAAATGAAGGCTGGACTAAATTATATTTTGGAGGAATTACTTATAAACTTATGGCGGAAGCGGGAGTTGAAAGAACTCCTGATGGAAAAAGTGAAAAAGAGTTTCGTGAGAATTTAAGACGTGAGCATGGACCAGAATGTTATGCTAAATTTTTAGAACCGGATATCAAGAAGGCCTTAGAGACTAATGATGTTGTCTTAGATGGTTTATATTCTTGGTATGAGTATAAGTATTTAATTGAGCGTTTTCCAGAATTAAAGCTTGTATGCGTAGTTGTTGATAAAGAATTACGTTATAAGAGGGTTGGAAATCGCGATGATCGACCTTTTTTACGAGAAGATATTATTTATCGAGATGTTGCGGAAATTGAGAATTTAGCCAAGGGTGGACCTATTGCTTATGCCGATTACTTTTTATTTAATAATGGAAGTTTAGAAGATTATAAAAAGAGGTTAATAGAAATACTAGAAGATATAGATAGACAAGAAGGAGAGAAGTAGTATGAAATATATGAGTCATGATGATATTCGAAATACGTGGTTTCGATTTTTTGAAAGTAAAGGTCATAGAAAAGTAGAAAGTGCATCACTTGTTCCTATTAATGACGATAGTTTATTATGGATTAATGCAGGGGTAACCCCTTTAAAAAAATATTTTGATGGTAGAGAGGTTCCAGAGTGTAGAAGACTTGTTAATATCCAAAAATGTATTCGTACTAACGATATTGAAAATGTTGGTATTACAAAGCGTCATCAAACATTCTTTGAAATGATGGGAAACTTTTCTGTAGGAGATTATTTTAAAGAAGAAGCCATTGAATTTGCCTTTGAATTATTAACTGGTGATGAATGGTTTGCTATTCCAAAAGATTTGCTTTATGTTACTGTTTATCCGGATGATCATGAAGCATATCAAAAATGGGTTGAAGTTGGACTTGATGAAAGCCATTTAGTAAAGCTAGAAGAGAATTTCTGGGAAATTGGTGAAGGGCCTTGTGGGCCTGATTCTGAAATATTCTTTGATCGTGGAGAAAAATATGATCCTAATCATGATGCTTTAGAAAAATTCAAAAAAGATGAAGAACAAGAGAGGTTTGTTGAAATTTGGAATAACGTTTTTAGCCAATTTAATTCTAGGGAGGGAGTACCTAGAGAAGAATATAAGGAGCTTCCTAGTAAAAATATCGATACTGGTGCTGGACTTGAAAGATGGTGTTGTATTTTTCAAGATGTAGATAGTAATTTTGAAACAGATTTATTTCAACCTATTATTAAGCATATTGAGGAGTTAGTTGGATTTAGTTACGATGGACAAAAAGAGTTTAAAATAATTGCTGATCATATTAGAGCTATTACTTTTGCTTTAGCAGATGGTGCCTTCTTTGATAATAATGGGCGCGGTTATGTACTTCGTAGATTATTACGTCGTAGTGTTCGTTATGGTAAGAACTTGGGATTAGAAGGACCTTTCCTTTATAAATTAGTTTCTGAAGTTGTAGAAACTATGAAAGATGCTTATCCTTATTTGACTGATGCCTGGGTTAAAGTTGAAACTTTAGTTTTAGAAGAGGAAAAACTATTCTTAAAGACTTTGGAAGCTGGTGAGAGACGTTTAAAAGAATTAGTAGAAGAATCTATAGATGGTACTATTAGTGGAGAAGATGCTTTTAGATTATATGATACTTATGGTTTTCCATTTGAGCTTACAGAAGAATATTTAACAGAATTAGGTTATAAAGTTTCTAAAGAAGAATTTGATAAGTATATGAATATTCAAAAAGAACTTGCTAAAAAGAATGCTAAAAATAAATCAGCTATGGCTAGTCAGAAGAAAGTATTATTAGATTTTAAAGAGGAAAGTCAATTCGTTTATGGAATTTACCGTTTAAAAACTAATGTTTTAGCGATTTTTTCTAAAGATAGTATTGTTGATAGAGTTGATCATGATTGTTATATAGCCTTAAAGAGAACTTGCTGTTATGCAGAGAGTGGTGGACAGGTTAGCGATACTGGTATGATTATTGGTAAGAACTTTAAAGCTCGTTTACTTGATGCTTTTAAGGCTCCTAATGGTCAACATATTCATAAGGTTAAATTATTGGATGGTTTTATTAGCGCTAATGATGAGTGTGAAATCGTACTTGATAAAGACCGCCGTAAGAGAACAGAAGGTAATCATTCCAGTGTGCATATGTTGCAGTATGCATTACAACAATGTGTATCTAGTCAGATTAAACAAGCAGGAAGTTATGTAGATGGTGATAAACTTCGTTTTGACTTTACTTATTCTGGTAAGATGACCGATGACAAAATTATAGAAGTTGAAAATTTTGTTAATGATATGATTCATAAAGGCATTATTATTTCTACTGAAATTATGCCTATTGATAAAGCAAAACAGATTGGAGCTATGGCTTTATTTAATGAAAAATATGGTGATGTGGTAAGAGTTGTTAAAATAGGAAAATCTATTGAACTTTGTGGTGGTACTCATGCTACTAATACGAAAGATATTGAAAGATTCGCTATTTATTCTTATGAATCTAAAGGAAGTAACTTATATCGAATTGAGGCAACTACTGATGGTAAGATTGAAGATGCTTTATTTAATATTATTAAACCTTATAATGATGAAATGATTAAGCTTTTAATGAAAGCAAAAGAAATTATGGATGAAGCAAAAGAAGTTGGTATTCGATTAGAGTTTGATGTTGATATTAATCATGAAAAACCAGAATCTTATAAAGATATCATTTATAACCGCAATGAATTACAATATGTACAGCAAGAGGTTAGAGAATTAGAAAAGAAATATCATCAATTAAGGGAAAAACAAGTACTTTCTAATTTGGATGTTTATCGCGAACGTATTAAAGATTATAATGGTACATTTGGATTACTTATGACTGTTGAAAATAAAGATGTTAATTTACTAAAGAGTGTTGCTGATGCGATGATTGAAGAGATGGGCACTGGATTTGTTTTCTTTGCTAATATTAAAGAAGATGGAAGTGTTAATTTCTTATCTCGCAGTAGTTGTCATGCTAATAGTGGTCTTATTGTTAAAGATGCTGCTGTATCCTCTTTAGGTAATGGTGGAGGTAGTCCGACATTTGCTCAAGGTGGAGGAAAGACAAAGGATGCTTTACCAAAAATTTATACACATATCGAGAAAGTGTTAAGAGATGAAAAATAATTATTTATTAGAAAGTGAAGATAATTATCTAGTTTCTTTAAAGATAGAGGAATTAATAGAAAAGTATAATTTTAAAGATTCTCCTGTTCATTCCTATGATATGGAGGAAGTTCCCCTATCTAATGCTTTAGAAGATTTAGATACTTATGGGTTATTTTCAGAGAAGAAAGTTATTGTAATTTCTAATATTGAGTCTTTAACTACTGATGGTAATGAAAAAGATATTGAACATTTTTTTAAATATTTTAAAGATTCTCTAGATACTATTTTAGTTATTGTAGCGGCTAAAAAGCTAAATAATACAAAGAAGATAACTAAAGAATTAAAAAAGAATTTAGAGTATATTAGTCTTACTACTAATGCTTTGGATTTTACAAAGAAAGAGTTACAAGGATATACTTTAGAAAATGGTGTTGTTAGAGCTCTTGTTAGTTATACTTTAGAGGATATTGGTAGGATTCATCAGGAGTGTGAAAAGTTAAAATTATATCGAATAGATACTAAAAAGATTTCTCTTCATGATGTAGAAGAATTGGTTATTAAAAAGTTAGGGGACTCTAGAGATTTAACATTTGATTTTGTTAGAGTTCTTGCTTCTAAAGATAAAAAGGGTGCTTTAGATAAGTATCATGAATTAGAAGAATATTCTATTGATGCTATCCCTTTAATTGGATTACTTGCTAGTCAGTTTTTGATTATGTATCAAGTTAAAATACTTGAAAAAAGAACTAATTTAAATCAAGAAATTGCTGATATTTTGGGAGAAAAACCATATCGAATTCAAAAGACTAGAGAATTAACTAGATATTATAGTGAGCAAGAACTTAGAACAATATTAAGAAAACTTGCAGATATGGATTTGAAGATTAAGTCTAGTGATGTTGATGGTAATTTCTTAATAGAATTGTTTATTTTAGAGCAGACATAAAAAATCAAGGATTATTTCCCTTGATTTTTTATTTTTTCTAAACGTTCATAAATTTCTTTTATATTTTTTTCATATCCAATATCTTTCGGATGATAATATTTTTTATTTTTTAATTTGTCAGGTAAGTATTGTTGTATTACATAAGCACCTTTATAGTCATGAGGATATTTATAGTCAGGAGAATTTGTTTTTATATGTTTTGGTATAGTTCCTACATTTCCTTTTTCTATGTCAGCTATGGCTTCATCAAAAGCGATATGGGCAGTGTTGCTTTTTGGAGATAGTGCCATTTCTGTTACTATGGTACCTAGGGGAATTCTTGCCTCTGGCAAGCCAACTCTTTCAGAAGCATTAATTGCAGCGTCTAGCCTAGGTCCAATTGCAGGATTTGCTAGTCCAATATCTTCGTAAGCAATAACCGATAATCTTCTATAAATTGAATCTAGGTCTCCTTCTACTATTAATCTTGCTAGATAGTGTAGAGCTGCATCTACGTCGCTACCTCTAATGGATTTTTGCAATCCACTCAATACATCGTAATGTCCTTCACCGTTTTTATCAGAAAAGAAGACTGGTTTATTATTTATTTTTCTTATTTTTTCTTCTGTTATTATTTTATTGTCAGTAGAGTAGAAAGCCACTTCTAATAGATTGTATGCGTATCTTAAGTCGTTTCCAGAGAGTTTTGCAATTAATTCGATACTTTTATCGTCAATTTTTATTCCTTCTAAATCTGGGTGTTTTATAGCCTTTTTTAGACCTTCTATAATATCGTTTATTTCCAATTCTTTTAATTCAAATAATTGACATCTACTACGTATTGCAGGATTAATAGCATGATATGGGTTTGAGGTTGTCATACCGATTAAAGTTATTAATCCACTTTCTAATTGTGGGAGTAGAATATCTTGTTTATCTTTATTTAATCTATGAATTTCATCCATAATAAGAATCATACCATCATACATTTTAGCTTCTTCTATTACAATATCTAAATCTTTTTTTGTATTGATTGTAGCATTTAAAAAACGATATCTTTCTCCTAAATCCTGTACTATAGCATTTGCAATCGATGTTTTACCGATTCCTGGTTTTCCATATAGAATCATAGAAAATAATTTTTTATTTTTCACTAAGTTTGTTAGAATTTTACCTTCACCTAGAAGATGTTTTTGCCCTATTACCTCGGATAGAGTAGTAGGGGCTAATTTTAATGCTAAAGGTTTGTTCATAAGATCACCATATCTATTTTATCAAAAATATTGAAATTTAAATAGTTTTTTCTTTTTTTGATGCTTTCACTTTTTGATATTGATGAGAAAAATCTTCGATATCTTCTTTGGAAGTAGCTATTGTCTCTAATAAATGGGTAAATGCTTTTTCCTTTGGTTCATATATACTATTATTTTTTTCTTCGTATAATTTTATTTCTCGTCTTGCTAAATATGCTAATTGTTCTTGGTCTAAACTCCCATTTTTGCATGCAGTAATTAGTTTTAATGAGAAATTGATGTAGTTTTGGAGGATTTTTTCATCTAATGTACCATTTGGGTATCTAATTTCTAGTCTTTGACTATTTTCTTTTTCTGCTATTCTGATTCCATACATCTTTTGTGTTATTGATATATCATATACCAATAAATCATGGTAATTTGTATAGTCATAGTGTTTTATTTGGGTTGCTTTTTCTAATAATATTTTTTTTAGACTTTTAGCATAATTTGATTTAGTCTGTCTTTCAAAATATTTTTTACCCATATAAAACATTTCCATATCTTGTTCATATAATAACAGTATGTCTATTAAAGTCTTGTAGAATTCTTGTTCTCTTTGACTATTATTTATATCAGAGATATCTATGCTTACTTGCGAAGAACAGCAGCCTGATATGCTTGCTCCAGAGGATTTTGTTAATCTAAGAATTTTTTTGATTTCTTTCCATGTGTCTTCGGTATCCATTAATAGCCTGCTTGAAAGTTCTCCTCCTAATATGTCACATCCAACATCCCAGCTGATTGATGTATCTTGGCCTAAGTACCAGGTACTCCAGGTAGGTTTTTTTGGATGGTGATCTTTTTGATAGTTAATATCAATCTTTGCTTTTTTTAATGTTTTTGCAAGCTTTTTTAGAGAAACTTCTGAAAATTCTATTTCTGTTCCAAAAATCTGGCTTTTATCTACTCCTATATTATATCGATATTTGGTCATATTCTCTCCTTCTTTTATTAGGCTGTATTATATCATTTTTTCTGTTTTTTAGCAATTACCATTTGTATTTATATTTTAACTATCAATCTATCAAATTTGAAATTTTTTTGATTTTATTCTATAATTTAGATGGTGATACTATGAAAATTGATGTTGCTATTACTGACTTTATTCAGTATTTGCTTTTTGAAAAAGGACTTACTGATCAAACAGTTAAGTCTTATCAAAATGATTTAAATATTTATTATCAGTTTTTATCTTCTAGAGGTGTTTATGTAATAAGAGATATTTCTAGTGATGATATAAAAGAGTTTTTAAAATTTCGAGGAAATAATGAAAGTACAAGTACCGTAGCACATAATTTAACGGTTATTAAGAATTTTCATAAGTATTTAGTTAAGGAAAATATTGTAAAAGATGATGTTAGTTTATTTATTTCTCGTCCTAAATTACAAAAGAGGTTACCTCGTTCTTTAAGTGTTGAAGAAGTAGATATTCTTCTTAATATTCCATTGGTGACGCCATTTGACTATCGTAATAAAGCTATGTTAGAATTGATATATGGTGCGGGACTTCGTGTGAGTGAGTTAGTAAGCCTTACTATGAGTCAGATTGATTTAGAAAATGGTATGATTCGTATTATGGGAAAAGGGCGAAAAGAAAGAGAAATTCCTATTGGTGAGTATGGAATTTATTATTTAAAACTGTATCTGGAGCATCGCGGTATGCTTATTAAAAATCATCGTCAAGAAGAAGCTTTGTTTTTAAATAATCATGGTAAACAGATTACAAGGCAAGGCTTCTTTAAGATATTAAAGCAACTTTTAATTGATAAAGGTTTAAATCCTGATGTTTCTCCTCATACATTACGCCATAGTTTTGCAACTCATTTGTTGAGTCATGGTGCAGATTTGAGAAGTATACAAGAAATGCTAGGACATTCAGATATTTCTACGACTAAGATTTATACCCATGTAAGTGATGAAAAAGTGGAACAAGATTATAAGAAATATCATCCTAGAGAACATAAAGGAGATTGGAAAGAATGAAATTTAAACGTGTATTTTTAATGGTTTTAGATTCTTTAGGTGTTGGTGAAGCCAATGATGCTATTAATTATGGTGATGTGGGGGCTAATACCTTAGGCCATGTTAAAGAAAAATATGATTTGTTTATTCCTAATTTAAAAAAGATTGGTTTTTTAGATACGGTAAATATGAATGATAATCCAGGAGTAGATGCATATTATACGATTGCTAGACCTAAGAATGCTGGAAAAGACAGTTTGAATGGTCATTATGAAATGATGGGAATTCCTAATCATATTCCATTTAAGACATTCAATCAGGGATTTACTTTTGATATTTTAAATGGGATTGAACAAGTGACAGGGCGTAGAGTTATTGGTAATAAATGTTGTCAGGACGACTCTATTATTCAGGAATTGGGCGAACGTCAGCAAAATTATGGTGCGTTAATTATTTATACTTCTGCCGATTCTGATTTACAGGTGGCTGCTCATGAAGATTGTATCCCTGTTTCTATGTTATATGAGTATTGCGAACGAATTCGTGCTTTGACTTTGAGAGATGAATGGCGAGTAGGTAGGGTTATTGCTAGACCTTTTACTGGTACCCCGGGACATTATAAGTTTGTACATAGTGGTAGACGGGATTACTCAGTAAAACCTCCTCAAAAAAGTGTCCTAGATAGTTTAATAGAAAATAAGTATAATGTTATTGGTATTGGTAAAATTAATGATATTTTTGATGGTCAAGGTATTAATAAGCAAATGAAAGCTAATAATAATATGGAAGCTATTAATAAATTTACGGATATTATTGATAAGAGTTTCACTGGCCTTTGTATGGTTAATTTATCTGATTTTGATAGTATGTATGGACATACGAGAGATATCGAAGGATATGGTCGGGCTTTAGAAGAACTTGATGTCGAAATACCAATTATCTTAAATAAATTAGATACAGGCGATTTATTGATTATTACTGCAGATCATGGCAATGATCCTACCTTTCCTGGTACAGATCATACTAGAGAGAATGTTCCAGTAATCTTATATAGTAGAGATTTTTTAAATCCTAAGCGTTTAGAAGCATTTGATACTTTGGCGAATATCGGTGCTACGATTGCTGATAACTTTGAGGTTGAGATGCCACCTATTGGTAAAAGTATCTTAGATGAATTGGAGTAATATTTTATGATTGTTTGTGAAGTTCATGTTGTTGATTCTAGGTCTCCTTCTCAATTTACTGTCGATGCTGAAGGAGACTTTTTAAGTTTTCTTTATAATGACTATCATTCTCATCCTTTTAGTCATGTATCTTTTGTTCATCATGAATATACTAATTACTGGGAACGTGGTGTTCCGGTTATTCATATAGCTAATAAATTGAATATTCGTGGTGATAGTGCAGAAATAATTCCCGGAAAATATGTTACCGTATTTTTACCTAATAATGTCAATAGCGAAAATGCTAATGAATTATACAATCAGTTAGAAGATATTAAACAGAATATGCACGGAGAAAAATGTTATTATAATTTGGTGTATATTAAGGAAAAGACGAATTTTGGTTACAATTATGAGTGTTATCCTCCTATGTATATCACGGGAAAGAAAATTTCTTTTTTAGAGGCTGTTTCTATCTTTTTACGTGATGCATTTCGGCAATCTTCAGAAGATGAACGTAAAATGTTTGATGAATTTAGAAATTTTGATATTTCTAAGATGCTTACTGAAACTAGTGCTTCTTCTTATCCGATTAATCATAATTATTGTGCTGTAGTTATAGTTAATGAAGAAGGGGAGAGGTATAGTTCTACAGTTACTAAAAATTCTCATCAACAAACTTTAAATTATTTGTTATCTTGTATGAGTGGTAGAGATGTCAATGATGAAGATATTGGGTTGCTTCAAGAAATTCTTGAATTTTCTACAGCAGTATTGTTATTTAGGGAAGGGGAAGTGTTTTCTTTTATTCCAGAACAAGTTTCTAAATTGCAACAGGATGAATTAATGAAAATAGCTGATGAGATTGATACTGTTTCTTCTTCGGTTATCTCTTCTGCTAGAGTACTTTCTAATGGAGATTTAGTTGATGATGACTTATCTTTTAGAGATACTGTTTCTAAGTCTTATCAAGAATTTCAAAATAAAAAAAGTAGGGGAAGAGTTTATAAAAGTATCTAAAAAAGATTAGGTACTTTTTTCTTTTATTCCCCTACTTTGCTTTTTTAAAGCTTTGACAGATGGTTTCTTCTGTTTTTTTACAGCAATCATTATTACATGTACAACTGATTTTTACTTCATCTAACTCACAACATCCTTCTTTACAGTTATTGTGTTTGCAAGACTCTACATCACACTTAATTGTTCCTTTGCTCATTATTATACCTCCTTTATTTATATTATTTCCTAGATAATAAAAAATATGTAAAATTTAAAATGCTCTCAAATGAATTGAGTTGAACAACTATCCGTCTTTTTTTTTCTTAATCGATTTTATGAATCTTCTCTAAAATGAATTGAGATGGGGAATTATCTATCTTTTGTGTTTTCGATTGATTTTACGGACTTCTTCTAAATTAAATCGAGATGGGTAATTGTTCATCTTTTTTACTTTTGATTCATTTCAGAGCACTTTAATATATTTAAATATAGGAGGAGAGGTGTATTGTATATTTATTTTATAAAAGATTAGTTAATATTATGGTGATATTATGCGTATAAAACATATGTATGCGTTGATAATTAATTAATTTAGAGTTAATATTGCTGCAAATAAAAAATGTATTTTATATATAATAAATACATTGTTATTTAATAGTAGTAGATTATATATATTTATATTATAGTGAATATGAAAGTATTAATACTTATAATTATATAGTTTTTTTAATTATATCTAACTTCCTATAATTGATATTATGTTAACTTCTTATTCTTCTATTTTATTATTTGTATTCTCTAATACTGTATTGTTATTTATTATACATGGCTGAATTTCTTTTAATATCCTATTTATTACATAACTTTCTTCGTTTGGATAATTTGTATAAAATGTCATAATTGGAATGTTGGCATTTTTACATATTTCATGTACTTTGATATCTCTGTATTTTCTTTTTGGTTGATGATGTGTTTGGTCATTCAATTCTATTAATAGTAATAATTGGAAATCGTTTGTAAAAATTCCATAGTCTATATTTCTATATAATTCTGTGTGATATTTTGTATTGCTTGTTTTATTAATTATTGTGCTTAAGTTGATTTGTGGTATTACTTTATATTGCGGTTCTAACTTTTTTAGTTTGTTATAAAAATTTTTTTCTGTTATAGTTAGATAGTCTTTTTTTGTATATATTTTTTCATTATTTTCAATTTGTTTTTTTACTTTTCCTATTTTAGTATTTTCAAATAAAGTTTGGTTAATTACTCCTCCAATTAATCCTATTATAAAGAATATAATTATATATCCAATTAGTTCCATATTTATTCTCCCCTACTCTTTTCTTATTTTATAGTAAAAAAGATTCCTTTTTGGAATCTATACTTTTCTTGATTGAATTTCTGCAATTTTTTCAAATACTTCTTTGGCATTATCTTCATTAATTTCTGTATATCCTAGTTCAGCAAGGGCTTGTACTTTTGCAGAGTTTAATTCCTGGGTCCTAGATAGTTTTTCTTCCTTCTTATGTTCAATATCTTGTACGAAACGTTTATGAGTTTCGCTAATCTTATTTTTTGATGCTCCACCGTTATTGTATAGTGTCATAGCACTAAACATAATACTTTCAAAAATAAATTGTTTATCGCTATTAAATACAAATTCCATTGGATCTGTGAATCCTAAAGATTTAGACATATAAGCTAGAATATATTTTAATTCTTCTGTAGTTTCCATTGATTGTAAGAAGTGGTGTAAATATAAATAAGTATTATATGTATCTTTTGTTTTATCTGTTGCTAGTTTTTCTTTTAATAAATTGATGATGTCTGATAATAGTTCTTGTTCTTTTTTATTAAATCCTTTTAAATCTGCAATTACTTCTTTATTAGAAGAGTCTTTTACGCCTTCTTTTAATCTATTTTCTACTTCAATGATATATTCTCCATTAATTTTTATATCTTTTAGTTCTTCTATGCTTTCTATATTCAATAAACTTAGCAATTTAGCAGCTTTTTCTTTTGGCCAGTCATTTAAGTTTTCTATTGCTAGATAATTATATAGCATCTGTCTTGAAACTCCTAAATACTTGGCTAATCTAACTTTGCTAATTCCTAGTTCAGTTAATACTACGTTTAATTCTTTCATTTTTTATTTACCCTCCTAATATAATTATAGACATATTGACAATAATAATCAAGTGTAAATTGACACGTTTTTGTATTTGAAATTTTGTCTAATTTACTTTTCAATGTATGCGCCACCTAAACATTCTTTATTTTCATTATAAAAAACGATTAGCTGGCCTGGAGTGATTGCACGTAGTTTATTTTTGAATTTTATTTTTAATCGATTTTGTTCTTCAGTGACAGTATCTACTTCTTCTAAATTACCTCTAGACCGTATTTTAGCGAATAATTTTGTTTTAAAGAATTCGTCTTTTTCAACTAAGTAGTTCATATTGATTGCGGTTAATTCTTGATTAAATAATTCGTTATTTGTGCCAACGATAAGACTATTATTTTTTGTATCTAATTGTATTACGTATAATGGTTCTTTATATGAGATGTTTAGACCTTTTCTTTGACCAATTGTATAATTGAATAGACCTTTGTGATTTCCTAATACAGTTTTATCTGTTAATATTATTTTTCCTTCGACTTCTTCTTGTCCGTTTTTCTTTAAGAAAGTTTTATAGTCGTCATTTGGGATAAAACATACTTCTTGACTATCTTTTTTTTCACTTACTGGTAGCTGATATTTTCGTGCTAATGTGCGAATTTCTTCTTTGCTTTGGAATTCATTTAAGGGAAATAAGACTTTTGGAAGTATTTCTTTTTTGATTTGACATAGAAAGTAAGATTGATCTTTCCCATCAGCTAGACTCATCATTAAGCGGTTGTTTTTTACTCTAGCATAGTGTCCTGTAGAAATATAGTCAGCCCCTAATTCTAGCGCTTTTTTATAAAATAGTCCAAACTTAAATAGTCTGTTACATAATACACATGGATTAGGGGTTTTTCCTTGTTTATATGCAGCTATAAAGTTTTGTACGATTTCTTCTTTGAATTTTTCTTTTAAATCGCATACATAATGTTTTATGTCTAATTTTTTACATATGGCTTTTGCATCTTCTATGGATTTTTTTGTTTCTTCGTTATCTAATAATTCTAGAGTTACTCCGATTACATTATATCCTTTATCTTTTAATAAGCAGGCAGCAACAGATGAATCTACTCCTCCACTCATTCCTATTGCAACAGTTTTTCTTTCCATATAATATCACCTTTTTTTATTATATCGTAGATTTTCAAAAGAAAAAAGATAATAAGCTTATCTTTTATAATAATATTAATATATTAGGAATAACATAACTTTCTACTACCGAAATAATAATTGCATATAGGAAGAAGAAAATTCCTATTTTTATATATTGTCTGGTGATGGAGGACCAATTTTTTGTTTCTTTTTTAAAGATACATTTATAAATAGTGATGGAAAAAGAAATAGCATAATAACTTAATAATAAACTTCCTAGCATATTGAAGATGTTTGGAATGCTATATATAAGTGATGTTATGCTTCCTTTTATTCCATAAGTAATTAGGATACTTGTTAGAGAAAAGCCGGTGATAAAGCATTTAAAAGTGTGAATAATTAAGACTAATGGTATTCCTATTAGTGATAGTCCTAATACCCATAGAAGAATTGTTATTAGTATGTTATTTGAACAACTAGAAATTAGGGCCGATATATAGTTTACTTCATTTTTATTTATTTTATTTATAAATTCTGTAATACTACTTTTAATTAGTTCTTTGTTACTTTCAGATAATATTGCTGGAAATAGGCTTCCTATTATGGTAAATAGAATGGTTAGAATAGTTAATATTAGTAATAGTTTATTTTGTTTTAGTTCGTTTATTATTTTTTTCATAGTATCTCCTTTGTATATTCATATTCCTGGATGATTTGTACTATGAAAAAATTCATTTTACTTTTTTCGCTATTTATTTTATAATTATTATTGAGGTGTATAATAATGAATCAAAAAGTTGTTAAAATAGTATCCATCATTTTAGTGGTTGTAATGGTTATTTCCTTTTTAAGTGTTTTGTTGTATTTGTAGAAGTTAAAAGACATCTTTTGATGTCTTTTTTTATCTTTCTATATATCCTTCTAGTTCGGGGATTATATCCTGTACAATTCCTTCTGGAATGTTATATTTATTTACGATATCATTGATTCTTTTTGTATCTTTTGCTAAGTACAGCATCAATATACCTGCGATACGATTAGCTGTATATTGATCTAATACTTTTCTGTCTTCTGGTTTAATGTGGTATTTTCTGGTAATATTTAAAATTGGTCCATAGCCATATAAATAATTAGTTAATGATTTAGCAATTAATTCTACATCTTTATTTTTGTCTGTTAATTTTACTTTTGTCCATACTTTCATATCCTCATCCCCTGTCTGGTTATATATTTTAACATAATTTTATTTAAAAATAAAGAGACTTTTGCCTCTTTATTTTTCTCCTTCTTCTAGCATGGTAGTAATAAAGATTCCGTATCCTTTTTTTGTATCATTAACTATTACATAGTTTACTGCCCCTATAATTTTATTATTTTGTATGATTGGTGATCCACTCATTCCTTGTACTACGCCACCAGTTTTATTTAGTAATTCTTCATCAGTTATCTCAAAAAGAATATTTTTTGTTTTACTGTTTTTATCTATAGCTAGAATGTTAATCTCAAATTCTTCTACTTCATTATTTTCAATTACTGTTTTTATTGTAGCTTTTCCTGTTGCGATTTCATCTTTTATTCCTACCTCTAAAGTTTCCATATTACTTATTTCTTCTTGATAGTTTCCATAAATTCCAGTGATATCATTATTGTCTATTTCTCCTTCTGATGTTGTTTTGTCGTAGTTTGCATTTTTTTCTCCGGCAGCACCATCTCTACTCTTTTTTATATTAGAAACATTTGCTTTAAAAATTTTTCCATCTTTAATTTCAAATTTTTGAGCTGTTGTTGTTTCTATTATTTCGTGTCCTAAGGCACCAAACCGTCTTGTTCCTGGATCTATATATGTTAGTGTTCCAATTCCATTAATTTGATCTTTCACATATAGTCCAGTCTTTAGAACTTTATTTTCGTCTTCTAATAGTTGCATTTTTATTGTTTTTTCTTTATTGCCTCTTGTTATAGTAAAAATTGTTTCATTTTCATGTTCTTGTTTTAGAGCTTCTACCATCTCAGAAATACTGTTTACTTTAGTTTCGTTTACTTTGATAATTTTGTCTCCTATTTCAAAGCCAGCGTCTTTTGCTAGATAGGAATTATCTACTTCATAAAATCCGACAACTAATACGCCATTTGAGTTTACTTCTATTCCGATTGTTTTTCCTGATGCTATTATGTAGTCAGAATAAGCAAGTGTATTTATGGGAATAATAGTTATTGTTAGAAGAAGTATTGTTAGTAGTAATTTATTTTTTATTTTCAAAAAAATCACCTCTTTTCTTTACTACATTAATAGTTTGATTTTTCTCTCTTTTATTATGTTAAATAGTTTTTACCATTTACACTAAAAATTTACATTTTTTTTGATTTTTTTTATGTAGTTTGCTATAGTTATACTAGAGGTGAATTAGATATGGCATATAGTAATGAGGATCGTTTGGGAATTCCAGATTTTATGCAGAAGACTAATACTTATCATCAAAGACCTGCTTCATCGCAGTATAGGAGACAGACTAATGCTAGAAATATGACTGAAGATGATTATGAAGTATATAAGGAAATGCGTAGGCGCTCTTTAGATAGGAAAAATATTCATGCTAAGCAAAGTAGAAAAAAAGTAGATAATAGTTTAAAAGGGCAATTAAAAAGACATTGGAAAGGAATTGTATTTTCTATAGGTTTAGGTGCTGCTGTGTTTTCTGCTGATCAAGCTCTTGATGAACTTTTTCATGAGGCTGATATAATTAATCAGAATTCAGTTGTATCAGCAACTAGGCAAGCTGTTAGGGATCATGAATTAAGGACTGACAATGTAAGGAATTGGCAATTGAATACTTCAGGAGTTGAACAAGATGTGGATGCGATATTAGACAATGGAGGAGATCCGTTGATTGTACTGGGAACATTGGGCAATAGTTTAAATAAAACATATACTCAGGATGAGTTAACTAGTATTGTAGAGCATTCTTTTGGTGAGAATCCTGATACTTTAGTTCGTAGTTTAAATCCTGAAAGATATGATGAGGGTATTCAAGATCCGGATTTTAAGGCAGATGTTAGGAATTATATCGTTCAGCAGACAGAAGCGGATATTGCTCGTAGTCATATAGATGCGAATTCTCAACTTGAAGCTATGCTTAATTCTGGTCAAGGTATTCAAAATACCGGAGAGAAAGGTATGGGTGGTAAATAATGGATGAAGTAGAAATTTATTCTTTTGATGATAAAGATTATGTTTTAGTTACAAAGATTGATTCTTACTTATATCTTTCTAATGAAAAAGATCCACGAGATATGATGATTCGTAAGGAGGATGTTAACAATCCGGATTTATTACTTCCTATAGAAGATGATGAAGAGTTTGAGCATGCTTTGTTATTACTTACGAGAAGAAAATTAGAAACTGAGGAAAGTTAATTAAAAAAGCAAATCATGTTTGATTTGCTTTTTTTCTTTGGGGACCTTTTTCAGGCCATTTCGTATATTCATTATATCCATGGGTATTATCTTCTGTTGGGTATACTGTATATGATGTGTGCTCCCAGTTGTATTTTTCTATACTTGGTGTTAAGTAGTTCAGCATATTTGAAGGAATAGCTATACATGGTTTTTCATTTTTTAATTCATAGATTGCTTGTTCAATTAGGTTATCAATAATTCCTTCAGTTAGATACTCAGGTAATATATTTATTGAATGAATTTGTTGTACACCTTGACTATTTTCAAAATCTATCCATCCAATTACCTCATTTTTTTTCATTGCTATGACGGCATTCCTTCCATCCTGGTATGTAGAGATAGCAGGAATATTGTTTTCTTGAAAAGTTTCTATAGCTCTTTTCCTAATTTTTTCTAGTCTTCTTGGCGCTACTCCGTAGAGAATTGCCCCCTGTATATTTATATAGTTAATTTTCATATTTATCCTCTATTTTGTTACTCCTCTACTTTAAAGTCACTTAGACTACCATCTGGATTCACGATTTTAGTAATTGCTTCTTCAGCTGATTTTAATTTTTCGTCGCAGCTTTTTGCTAGTTTCATGGCTGTATTAAATTCGTTGATAGCATCATCTAATGGAACTTCTCCACTTTCTAATTTTTTTACAATACTTTCAAGTTTTTCTAAACTTTCTTCAAATGTTAATTCTTTTTCTTCTGTTTTTGCCATAATTATCTCCTTTTTTATTTAAATTACTTCTGCATTGATGGTTCCATCTGTTAGAGTAATTTCTATTTTATCATTTTTATTTAATTCTTTTGTTTTTGTAATAACTTTTCCATCTTTTTTGGTCATGGAATATCCTCTTTTTATTGTTAATAGAGGACTTAGAGTCTCTAATTTTGATATTAGTTGTAAGTATTTATTCTGTTTTAATTCTATTAGTTTTTTTGGTTCTTGAATGATATATGCACTCATAATAGAAATATATTTTTTTTCTTTTTGGGTAATTAGATTTTTACTTGTAAATTTTAATCTATCTAGGATGCTATCAAATTGTAATTCTTTTGCTTGATAGATAGCGATAGGATTTTGAAAAATATATCTACTTCGTATCTCATCTAATTTTTGATTATTAATATTAATTTTATGTTGCATTGCTTTATTTAATCTTATTTTTAGTTGATTTAAGTAATTTTCAACATCAGCTTTTTGTGGGACTGCAAGTTCAGCAGCTCCTGTAGGTGTTGGTGCTCTTAAATCGGCTACAAAATCGGCAATGGTAAAGTCAATTTCATGTCCTACAGCGCTTATTACGGGGATGTTACAGTTAAATATACTTCTAGCAACAATTTCTTCGTTAAATGGCCATAAATCTTCGATTGATCCACCTCCACGTCCTACAATTAATGTATCTAAGTCGTAGTCTTTTGCTTTTTCTATTTGTTTTACAATATCTTCTTTTGCATTTTCCCCTTGTACCAGTGATGGGAATAGTATAATTTCTGTTAATGGCCAACGCCTTTTAATCGTTGATATGATATCTTTGATGGCAGCTCCTGTTGGTGCTGTTACTACTCCTACTTTTGTTGGAATTTTAGGAATAGGCTTTTTATATTCTTTTCTAAATAATCCTTCTTGCTCTAATTTCTTTTTTAGCTGTTCAAATGCGATGTATAAATTTCCTACTCCATCTTCTAACATATCATTTACATATATTTGATAACCACCATTTGCTTCAAATACACTTATTTTTCCAGTTACTAATACTTTCATTCCATCTTGTGGAGTAAATTTAATTTTTTTTGTACTTGATGCGAACATAATGGCATTGATTCTTGAACCTTCGTCTTTTAAAGTAAAATAGAAATGGCCTCTACTATGAGCTTTAAAATTAGAAATTTCTCCTTTTAGAAAAACTTCATTTAGGTTAACGTCGTTATCAATCTTATATTTAATATATCTAGTTAGTTGTGTTACGGTGATATATTTGTCGTTCATAATTATCCCTTTCTATTTTTCTTCTTCATGATAGATTTTATCTAAAACACCATTTATCATTTTTGTTACAGCTTCTTCTGAATATTTTTTAGAAAGTTCAATTGCTTCATTGATTGCAACAATGCTTGGTGTATCTGTGTACATAAGTTCATATATTCCTAAAGAGATAATTGCTTGATCTACTTTATTTAAACGATCTATGGTCCAGTTGTTCATATGCTTATTTGCTAATTTGTTGATTTCCTTTTGGTTTTTGATAATTCCGTTTATGCAGTCTCTTACATAATCATTTTCTACTTCTAATTGTTCTTTGATTAAGTCATCTACATCATAGTTGTTTTTAGTCTTATCTAATATGTATGTTTGGTAGATTACTTTCATTATAATTTCTCTTAATTCGCTTCTATTTTTCATAAATTATTCCTTTCTATTTATTTCTTTTTTTAGTTCATAAAGATAATTCAAGGCTTCCATTGGTGTCATTTCTAATGGATTCATAGCTTTAATTTTTTCTTCTATTACATTTTTCTTTGGTTCTGCTTCACTTTCTGTTAGTTCAAATAATGATGTTTGAGTAAATGTTTCTTTCTTGATGTTTTTCTTTTCATAGATATTTAATATTTCATCGGCTCTTTTAATTAGTGATTCTGGTAGATGGGCGAGACTTGCGACATGTATTCCGTAACTTTTATCAACGGCTCCATTTTTTACTTTATGTAGGAAGGTAATTTGACCTTCTTTTTCTATGGCAGATACGTGGACATTTTTTAGATGTTTTAAATCTTTTTCTAAAGAAGTCAATTCATGATAATGGGTTGAAAACATGGTTTTTGCTTTAATTTTATCATGGATATATTCTAATATTGCTTGAGCCAGACTCATTCCATCATAGGTAGCAGTACCTCTTCCTAATTCATCAAATAGAATTAAACTGTTTTCAGTTGCGTCACTAATAGCAGTATTAGCTTCTTTCATTTCTACCATAAATGTAGATTCGCCACTGACTAAGTCGTCACTTGCTCCTATTCTTGTAAAGATTTTATCAAAAATTGGCATTGTACAGCTTTTGCATGGAACAAAGCATCCCATTTGTGCCATGATTACTGTAATTGCACATTGTCTCATATATGTAGATTTTCCTGCCATGTTGGGACCAGTAATTAATAAAATGTCTGTTGTTTTATCCATGATGATATCGTTTGGAATATATTTGTCTTTCATCACTTGTTCTACTACTGGATGACGACAATCAATCATTTTAATCATTTTTTCATCAGTTAGTGTTGGCCTTACATATTTATATTGATCACTTACGATTGAAAATGATTGTAGCATATCAATCTCACTGATGACTTTTGATGCTTTTTGTAGTTTTCCGATATATCGTTTTACTACTTCTCGAATATCCATAAATATTTTATATTCTAAATTGATAATTTTTTCTTCAGCACCTAAGATGATATTTTCTTTTTCTTTTAATAGCGGAGTTGTATATCTTTCGCAGTTGGCTAATGTTTGTTTTCTATCATATCCAAATTCATCTTTAATTAAATGTTTTTGACCTTTAGAAACTTCAATATAATATCCAAATACTTTATTAAATCCAACTTTTAGATTTTTTATTCCCGTTCTTTCTCTTTCTTTTTGCTCTAACTCTAAGATAAAATCTTTAGATCCGCTACTCACTCTCTTTAGCTCATCTAGTTCTTCGTTATACCCTTCTTTGATAAGGTGTCCTTCATGTAGTGTAAATGGTGCATCTTCTAGAATTGTTTTATCTAATAGTTCATATAGTTCATCTAGCGTTTCTAATTTTTTATCAAAATTTAATTGTTCTAGAATTTCTTTGATTCTTGGAAATGATTTTAATGAGTTTTTTAATTGTAGTAGGTCTTTAGCGTTTAAATTACCATAACTTACTCTTCCGGCTAGTCTTTCTAAGTCATAAACATTGGAAAGTTCTTTTGTTAAATCATCTCTTAGAATGAATTCTGTGGATAGTTTTTCTACCATGTTGTAACGTCTTTCTATCGCTTCTTTATTTGTTAATGGGTTTTCAATGTTGTATTTTAAATATCTAGATCCCATGGCAGTTTTATTTTTATCAAGTAACCATAATAAACTATATTGACGTTCTCTGTTTCTTAGTGTTTCTGTTAATTCTAGATTTCTTTTTGTATTATTGTCAAACTCTAGATATTCACTATTTTTAATAATTTTACATTTCTGTAAGTGATGAAGATCTCCTTTTTTAGTATCTAATATGTAATATAATAAGTGTTTTAAAGTAGATACAAATCTTATATCTTCAATATCTTTATAGATGTATTCATAATTCTTGTCTTCGGATTCTTCTTTTGTAATTGTTACTAATATATTGTAGCTACTTCGTAATATTTCTATTATTTCTCGATCTGTATTATCATTTACTATTACTTCTTTAAACCCATGTTTTGCGATTTCTTTGATTACTTTTTCTTTTTCTCCTTCTACTAGCATAGCATAAACTTCTCCAGTAGAAATATCAGCAAAACTAATTCCATAACAATAATCAAAACTATAGATATTGGCAATATAGTTATTACTTTTAGAATCTATATTTTCATCGATTCTAGTTCCTTTAGTAACTACTTGTATTACATCACGTTTTACCATTCCTTTAGTAAGTTTTGGGTCTTCTAATTGCTCACATATTGCTACCTTATAACCTTTTTCTATCAGTTCATCAACATATGCTGCATAAGCATGATGTGGGATACCACACATTGGTACACGTTCTTCTAATCCGGCTTGTTTTCCTGTTAATGTTAATTCTAATACACGGGATGCAAGGATGGCATCATCAAAAAACATTTCATAGAAGTCACCAAGGCGAAAAAAGATAATACAATCTTCGTATTTATCTTTTATCTCCATATATTGTTGCATCATAGGACTTAATTTTTCTCTTTGTACTTCACTACGTTTCATTTTTTTCACCACTAGTACTATTATAGCAAAATTTATTGTTATTTCATAGTAAAACAATTATTTTATGTATGTAAAAATGTTATTTTTTTACGAATAAGAAAAGATAATTCTTTCTTTTTATTTATTAAGTTTTTAAAAGCTATATTTATATTTTTCTTTTTTTTAGGAACTAGATAAGAAAATTCATTTCTTTTCGTAATTTCTCCAAAAGATATTGCTAGTTTTTCGATAGGCATAAATAAATTTACTTTGTCACTATAAGTTTTTAATACGGAGTTCATTAATGCTATATATGAATCTGTACTATTTTTTAGTTTGATAGTAATTGTTTCTCTTGGAATAATGTTGTTAGCATATTTAATATATAAATATACGTTTTTTGTATAAAGTCCTTGTTCTTTTAATTTTAAAATATTGAAATCTAAAAGTTCTATTAGTTCTTGGGTGCCTTCTTTTTTAGTTTTTATAGTTTCAAATTTGGTACATGCTGAAATTGTTTTTGGGAGTTTCTTTTCATTTAATTCTTTTATTGTTGTACTTTCTATTCCTAAAGAATGATTGATTAAATATTCTGCGTTGTAGCCAAATTCTTCATATAGTTTTTCATAAGAGTAGTTTCTGATATCTTCCATAGTGTTAATTTTTAATTTTTTTAGTTTTAACATCATGCTATTACTTATTTGCCAGAAATCATTTAGTGGTTTATGTGTTGAGCAAGTTAAAATGTATTCTTTTTCATCTAGGTATGCAATTTCTATTTTTTTAGTTTTGGTAATAATATCGCATGCAGTTTTGGCTAGAAAAAGATTTGTGCCTATTCCTATTTTTACTTCTAGATGATTCTTTTTTATCAATTTCGTCTTTAAATTTTGAGCTAGTTGATATGGCGTTTGTTCATATAGTTCTTGGTAGTTTGTAATATCTATAAAGTACTCTTCTTTGCTGTAAGCAAAGATATCCTCGTAGAAGAATGTATCTGTTAATGTTTCATAAATTTTATATGAGCTTTCTTTTGTGATGTTCTCTATCTCTTTCTTAATTTGTAATACTAAATATTTCTTTTTCATATGTTTCCTCCCTTTCCTTATCTGATATTATTATAGTACAATTGTTCGTATAAAAACAATCGAACAAATAAAAAAACTCGAAAAAAATTTCGAGAAAATAAAAAAGAGGATTTTCCTCTTTATTTTATCAAGTTTTTGAAACTGTCAATTAAATTGTCAACATAAGCACAGCTCATAAAACATACAACAGAATCTTTTTCCTTTTTTAATTTGTCGATTGTATCCATACTAATCATATCTCCATTTTTTAGATTGTCTACAATTATGTGAGATGTAATACCTGGGTAATCTTCTTGACGTTCTCTATTACAATCGATTTCTGTTAGATAAGTTTTATCTGCAATATTGAATGCTTCAACAAATTCATTTTTGAAATCTTTTGTTCTTGAATATGTATTTGGTACAAACACAACGACTAAACGTTTCTTTGGATATTTTTGTTTTACTGCTTCTAATGTTACTTTGATTTCTGTAGGATGATGAGCATAGTCATCTATAATTACACAGTTTCCTATTTTTGTTTCAGCAAAACGTCTTTTTGCATTATGGAAAGTTTCTAATAGCTCATGAATTTTTTCTACTCTTAATCCTAGCTCTTTAGCAATTGTGATTGCTGCTGCTGCATTTGCTACCATATGCTTTCCATATAATGGAATATCAAAATGTCCAAATAATTCATTATTAATATATAAATCAAATACTGATCCTGTTTCTAATAATTCCATATTTTTAATTACTATGTCATTATCGTCATTGAATCCATAAAACATAACTTTTGTTTTATAATTCATTTTTCTTACTTCTGCATTGTCACCGTTGGCCACTACTAATTTTTTAGTTTGATTCGCAAAAATTTCAAAGGTGTTTCTTATATCATCAATATCTTTATAGCATTCTAGATGTTCTGGTTCTATATTAGTAATAATAGAATATGCTGGATGATAATCTGTAAAATGACGATTAAATTCATCACTTTCTACAACGAAGTATTTATTTTTTTTGTCGGCATAGCCGTCTCCAGCTCCGATAAAGTAGTTGCAACCTACAGTTTCTTCTAAGAGATGTCTAATTAGAGATGAAGTTGTTGTTTTACCATGGGTTCCGCTGACTCCGATGGTTTCAAACATATTGATGACATCTCCCATAAGTTCACTATATTTTTTTACGGTTAGCCCTAGTTTTCTTACTCGTTTCATTTCTTCGTGGTCTTCTTTAAAAGCAACACTGTAAGTTACAATAGTGTCTTTATCTATTTCATGGTCGTGGTCATAATAAATTGGAATCTTTCTTTTTTCTAGACCGTCTTGAGTAAATTTATGCCCTTTTGCATCATCATACCCACTTACTTCATTTCCTAAGTCGTAAAGTATTTGTGCAAGTGTTGACATTCCTGTTCCTTTTATTCCTATGCAGTAGTATTTCATAATTTCACTCCTATTCTTTTTTTAGTATACGTTACTTTTTATTTCTAGTAAAGGTATAGTATTTTATGATATGTGTTGTAATTTTGTTAGTTCTCGCTCTTTCTTGGAATAAATACATCCACAGTAATCTTGTCTATATAGATTATATTTTTTTGATAATTCAATGCTTCGTTTATACCCATTTTTCTTTTTAAAGTCAGCATATAAATAAGTTGGTGTATATTCTTTGTTTAAATTTTCTCCTATTTCGTTTAACCATTTACTGTTTTTATATGGGCTGATACTTAGAGTGGTTGTGAAATAGTCAAAGTTTAAATCTTCGGCCACTTTAGCAGTTTCTCTTAGTCGTAATTCATAGCATTTGTAGCATCGTTTTCCTCGCTCTTTTTCTTCTTCTAGACCGGTTGCTATGTCAAAGAATTCTTTTGGATTATATCTTCCTCTTAATACTTTTATATTGTCTACATTTAATTTTTTTACAAAGTTTTCAATTTCATTCAGTCTTTTTTCATATTCTTCTTTTTCTGTAATGTTAGGATTGTAGTATAGAATTGTGATATCAAAGTATTTAGAAATACGTTCTAATACAGCGGATGAACACGGGGCACAACATGCGTGTAGTAATAGTTTGTTTTTATTAGAAACTTCTTCAATTTGTTTCTCCATTTCTAAATCGTAGTTCATTCTATCACCTCTATTTCTGTATTATATCATAATTTTTCATTCTGTGTTATACTTTTGGTGGTGATAGTATGAGTACAGTAGAATATGTTATTTTAGGGCATCAGAATCCAGATGTAGACAGTATTGTCAGTGGCTATTTATTAGAGAAGTATTTGAATAATCACGGATATTGCTCTAAGTTTATTATACCCGATTTAAAAATTGATAATGAAAATTTAATTATTTGTCGTAATTATGGATTGAATCCTAGTGATTATCAAGGCGTATTACCACGAGATGAGGATCAGAAATATATTTTGGTTGACCATTTTGAACGTGATGTTCCAGGGGTGGTGTCTGGTGTTATTGATCATCATCCTACTAACCAAGAGTTTTCTTATTCTTATTATAGAAATGAGAAAGCAAGTTCTACTGCAAGTATGATTGTTAAAGGAAAGGAAGATGAATTTACTAAAGATGAGATTTGTCTTGCGGTACTTGCTACTATGGTGGATACTGTGTCCTTTCATTCTAGTAAAACTTTGCCAGAAGATGTTACCTGGGTTAAAGAAATGGTACACAGATATCAACTTCCTTATTCGCAACTATATCAGGAGGGACTTTGTTTGACTAATGTTTGTGAACCTAGTGACTTTTTGAATCATGGATTAAAAGTATATCAGTTTGGTGATAAGCAGATTGCTTCTTCCTCTGTCTTGCTATTACATCCTGATGATTATAAAGAAATGTATCCTTCTGTATTTTCTCTTTTACAAAATTATGTTTCAAATAAAGAATTGGAAATGTTTGCTTTGATTATCCATGATATGACTAGTTTTTGTTCTAGCGTTTACTATGTAGATGCTACTGAAGTTAGAAAAAAAGAATTTGATCACTTTATATCTCGTGGTAGTGAAGTTATACCAGAGTTAGAAAAGAAACTATATATAAAGAAATAAGATATGTTTATGCATTGTTTATTTCTTTTTTTCATATTATTTAATATGAATTCTATTATTGTTAGCTTTTTAATTACTACATTTGCTGGATTATCAACGATGATTGGAATCATTCCTATTTTTGTTTCCAATGATAAAGCAGAAAAAATTATTCCGGGCTCTTTACTTTTTGCTAGTGGTGTGATGCTTACTATTTCTTTTTTATCATTAATACCTGAAGGCTTTGCACTGTTTTGTGAAAGTAACTTTATTTTTCCTAGCATCTTATTTACTGCTATTTTTGTTGTCGTTGGCATTATCTTTTCTTCTAAAATATCAAAAAAAATAGAAGAAAAGCTTTCTTCTAACTACTTATATCGATTAGGTATTGTTACTGTGATTGCTTTAATATTTCATAATATTCCTGAAGGAATTACTACGTTTCTTTCTAGCAATCATGACTTGTCTTTAGGATTAACTTTATCTTTAGGAATTGCTTTACATAACATCCCTGAGGGAATCAGTGTTGCAGTACCTATTTATTTTGCTACTGGTAATCGAAAAAAAGCAATCGTATTTACTTTTATTTCTGGGTTTTCTGAGATGATTGGGGCCGTTCTTGCTTATTTATTTTTAGCTCCCTTTATTACAAACTTTGTTTTGGGCATTATTCTTTCTATGGCAGCGGGGATTATGATTCATATTTCTATTTATGAGTTGCTACCATCTTCTTTTAAATATCCTTTAAATGCGAAAGTCTTGTTGTTTTTTTTAATAGGTGTTTTTGTTATGTTTTTATGTCATTTTTTTATTTAATTACTGTTGGTGCTAAGAAATCGAAAAAAGGAATGTTTCTTAATATGCCATAAATAATAAATATTACAATTATCATTATCCATATTTTAGTTGGTATTTTATTATATAGAGGTTCTTTCTTTGAGATAATACCTTCTATCACAAAAAATATAAAAAATGGCAAACATATAAAAAGTAAAGGATTATATCTAAATGCTTGGTAAAAGTCTAATTGTAATATAGAAAGTAACATTCTAGTAATCCCACATCCTGGACAGTATAGTCCTATTGTTTTTTTGATAGGACAATCTAAATAAATGTGAAATTTATTTCCTAAATAGAGGTAAGTTATTAATAAGATGAGTAAAGAGATACAGATTATTATCTTTTTTTTCATAGAAAGAAAAAAAGCATTGCGCTCTTATCTTACTCCTGCTTCTTTTCCAGCAAGCTGATTTAGTTCATTTTGCATTAAAGCATAATTGATAATTCCAAGGCCAAATAATTGAAGTATTAAATATAGCACTGAATTATCTTCTGCATTAAGACCAGCTTTTTGTTTTGCCATAACAAGAGTTTTACCCATCTTATATGCCCAGTAAATACCATAAATACCACAGGTAACTAAGGTTAATAAGAAAGCAATTCCTCCTGATGGCGCTTGTTGATCTCCACTTGCTAATCTTGCATCATCTGTAAGAACGATAAACCAATAGATTCCATAGATTCCACAAGTTACGATTGTTAAGATGATAGCAACTGCAATATTTCTTTCTCTCATTTTCTCACCTCTCTATGATTAAATCATATCATACGTTTTGACATATTTCTATATTTTTTTTAATTTATTTAGATTTAGATGTTATTTGTCACTTTTGCTGTTCTTTTTTTCTATAAGATATTTTTCTAGATAATTGGCAACTCCTTCTTTGTCATTCGATAGTGTTATATCATCTGCGTTTTCTTTTACTATGTTTTCTGCGTTTTTCATAGCTATTCCTAACCCTACTCCTTTAATGATAGGAAGATCATTTTCACCATCACCGAAGAAAATAACTTTATTAGGTATAGTTTTTAAATCATCACATAGAAGCTCTAGTGTCTTCAATTTGTTTATTCCATTAGGGTTTATGATTAGCCAAAATTTACTGTTTAATTGATCTGTATTACTCATATTTGTTACGTTGACATTTTTATAGTTCTTTATAATCTCTTTGTCTACATCATATATATCGGAACCGTTACTTAATATTAAATAATCGAACAATTTGATGTTTACTGCTTCTTTTACACTTGATAGGTTTCTGGCAGTTACTCCTACGATAAAGTAACCACTTTCTTTTAGTGTGTCTAAATTTTTTTTGTTTTAGGTGTTATTTTTTTATTGCTAGTTAATAGTGTTCCGTCTAGATTTGTTGCGATTATATTGTATTTTATTTTTTTCTTTTCTCTTTTCTGTATTGTTGTATTTTTCTAATTCTTTTTTAAATTCCTCTTTTGATAATTTACTTAAATCTTTATCAAATGCTAATGGAGATGTTGTAATTTCTTTTCCCATCCAATTTTCTTTTTGATATTTGTTTTTTTCTTCTTTTGTTTGGAATGTAACTTCTACACGATATAATCCTTGATGGTCTCCTAAATATTTTTTAATAGATACTCTATCATCTTTTAAATATAGATAACTATCTCTTATGATTTTAGAGCGTGCTTGTTCTTTTAATGATAGAAATTCCTTTTCAGAAATATCTGCTTTTTCTATGATATCGTTGTTGTCATCTAATATTTCTTTTTGATAGTCTTTATCTTTCTTTTGGATTCTTAAACTATCATTTATATAATATCTTTCATACCTAATTGGAGGACTTAATTCTAAATTGTTAAGTGATGAAACGATATATCTTTTTGTATTTTTTCGCATATTTTCCTCTTCCTTTTTAAAATATGATAACTTATTTTTCTATTATACTTTTTGCAAGTAAGGCTGCACCAATAATACCAGGTTGTTGCAAGTTTGCTGTTTCTATTATTGTGTTTTTGGCAAGTGGATGTGCTTCTTTTTAGAAATTATCAATTACTTCAGATAAAAATCTATCTTTTGACTTCATCACTCCGCCACCTAGAATAATAATATCTGGGTTTATTGTGGATGAGATATTTAATAGTAATGTTGTTAGATTCTGCTTAAATTCTTTTATAATTTCTTCTGCTACTGAATGATTGTTTTTCTCTAATTCAAACAGTTCGCTTGTGTTTTTTATGTTTTTATCTATTTTGTTCTGGGCTTTTTTGTTAGTGCAGTACCACTTATTAGCTGGTGGGCTGTATTTTTTCCGTCTAATATCATTCTGGAAAAATAGGCTCCTAAATTATTACTGCCATGATATATTTTCTTGTCGATGATTACTCCGCCACCTAATCCGGTACTTATTGTTATATAACAAACAATGTCTTTTTCTTTTCTATCTCCTGATATAGCCTCTGCAAATGCCGCAACTCGTGCGTCGTTTTCTAAAATGATTGGTTTATCAAACTCTTTGGTTAGTTTTTCTATGAAAGGATAATTATTTAATAGACTTATGTTCTGAGAAGTTTCTATATTTCCTGTTTTTTTTGTTAATAGAACCAGGTGCGCCAATGCCAATCGCTCTACATTCTTTATAATTTGGAACTAGTTTTATTAAGCTTTTTATTTTGTTATATAAATCATCTGCGGTAGTTACATTTTCTAGTGTTTTTTCAAGGTGTTCAAAAATTAGTTCTTCTTTTTGATTTATCTTTCCTACTCTAATATTTGTTCAACCTATATCCAGTCCTATATATTCCATTTTTTCACCTCTTATTCTTTCACTTTTTTAGTGATAGTAACGTACAGCACTCTACGTGATATGTTCTTGGAAACATATTGTATGGTCTAATATATTCTATGTTGTATTTTTCTTTTAATAAGTTTAAATCTCTAGCTAGAGTTACTGGGTCACATGATACATATATTAAAGTTTTTGGTTTTATTTCTAGTAACTTTTTTATCACTTTCTTATCTAATCCACTTCTTGGAGGATCTATAATTGCAGTGTCATATTCACTTGTTATTTCTTTTGTTAAATTCTCTACTTTTCCTAACTTATAAGTACAGTTTGTAGCGTTATTTAATTCTTTATTATAATTTGCATCATCTACTGCATCTTTGCAAGACTCTATTCCTAGAACTTTGTTTACTGATTCGCAAATATAAATACCTATTGTTCCTGTTCCGCAGTATAAATCTAGTACGTTTTTAGAGTTTTTTTCTTGTATTATTTCTTTTATTTCATCATATAGTTTTTCTGTAATTATGCTGTTTACTTGGAAGAAAGATTTTTCTGATACTTTATACTTTTTATTGCCGATATAAGATGTTATGTAGTTCTTTTTAGCAGTTGGAGATAGTATTTCATCTGTTTTGTTCCCTATTTTTAGTATGATGTCTTTTTTATTGCTTGGTTTGATGCTTTTTAGAATTTCATTTAATTTATCATTTAGTAATAGACACTTTGTTATAGGAATAATAGTATTACTTTCTTTTTCGTAAAGTCCTATTTTTTTGTCGTCTTTATGAAGAGTAATTTTATTACGATAGTGGTATGGGTTGTCATAGATGATAGGTTTTATTTTATCATTTGATATTTTTGCGAACTTGGTCATGATTTCTTTTACTTTTTCTTCTTTAAATTCCTGTTCTTTTTCAAATGATATATGGTCTAGATTACATCCCCCACATCTAGCATAATATGGACAGTTTGATGTTATTCTATCTTTACTTTTTTCTATTACTTTTTTTGTTGTTGCGAGATAGTATTTTTTCTTTTCTTTTATTACTTCTATTTCTACTACTTCATCTTTCAATGCACCTTCTACAAAGCAAATTTTATTTTCAATTTTTGTAATTCCTCGTCCGTAGTGATCTAGTTTTTCAATTTTTACTTGCAAAAGTATCACCTCTCATACATTATATCATATTTTTATACTCATACTAATATTAGGTGATTTTATGTTTTTAGTTCAAAGAATTAAAAAAACTATTTCTATATCCAAGGATTATAAAATTCGAGAATTCATGGTTGATAGAAAAAAAGTATATTTAGTTTTTAATGAGGTTTTATGTAGTACTACTATGATTAATGATTTTATTTTAGACGATTTAATTCGTCTTTCTAAGCGACAACTTAAAAATGTAGAAAGTCATTTACCAGATGCTAATGTTATAGGGATTGAAGAAAAAGATATTTTTAGTTTTGTTAATCAAGGGTTTGCAGTTTTAATTACTGATAAACTGTACGCTATTGAAGTGAGAGAAAGACTTGATCGTGGAGTCACTTCTGTTCAAAGTGAATTATCGATTACTGGACCTAAAGATAGTTTTACAGAGATGTTTAATACGAACTTGGGACTTATTCGACGAAGAATTAAAACAACAAAATTAGAATCTTTAGATTTAGAGGTTGGTAGATATACTAAAACAAAAGTTACTATTTTATCCGTGAAGGGAATTGTAAAAGAAGAATTGGTTCAGAAAGTTTATAGACAATTAAAGAAAATATCTATTGATGGTATTATTGATTCTAGTTATTTAAAATCTTATTTAGAGGGAGATCATACTTTATTTCCTACAGTTATGATGAGTGAGCGACCAGATAGAGCATCTATGGCATTATTAGAAGGTAAAGTTGTTATACTTACTGATTTAAGTCCTTATGCTTTGATTCTTCCTAGTTTCTTTTTAGATTATTTTCATACTGTTGATGATTATTATCAAAAGAATAGTAATACTACTTTTATTCGAATTATTCGTGTCATTGCTTTTTTTGTCGCGATATTCTTACCAGCGATTTATATTGCTGTTACAACAAGAAACTATGACTTGGTTCCTTACCGACTCCTACTTATTTTAAAAGCGGGTAGAACTTTTGTGCCGTTTGCTGCTTACATTGAAGCATTATTTATGATTATTGCTTTTGAAATATTAAAAGAGTCTGACATTCGTATGTCAGCAACGACTGGTAGTGCTGTTTCTATTTTAGGAGGGCTTATTTTAGGGGATGCTGCTGTTAGTGCTGGAATTGTCTCCCCTATTATGATTATTATTATTGCTATTTCTTCAATTGCGGCACTGATTTTCCCATCGAATGAACTTGTTAATGCTATTCGTTTTTATAAAATTAGTATTTTGCTTTTATCTGCTTTCTTTGGTATTTATGGAGTGTTTGTCGGAGTTGTTTTCTTGTTTTATAAACTCATTTCTATGAAAAGTTTTGGTTTTTCTTATTTGTCTCCTATTATTCCTTTTGATAAATATGAGTGGAAGGATTCTATTTTAAGAAAGGAACAAAAAACTAAGTATCGTAACTCTTATATTACTGATAATGTTGTTCGAGGGAGGAATTTATGAAGCTTATAAAAGCATTGGGAGTTATTTTTGTCTTATTACTTTCGGTAGTGATTTTTGGAAATCCGAAGTATGTTGAATTGAATGATTTAGCGATTATTCGTGGTGTTGGTATTTCTTGTGGGGAAGAGATCAATTTATATTTTCAAGAGATTATTCCAGTCAAAAGTGATAATGGGATTAGTTATCAGTATGAGTATTATCAAAGTAGTGGTAAAAATATAAATACTGCTTTTCAAAAAATGAGGCTAAAAACTAAAAAGAAACTCTACTTATCTAAAGTAGGGTTTCTAGTAACTGATTGTACCAAAAGTAACAAAGCCATTAAACAATTTGAGTTAGAAAATATAAAAATATACCATGTACAAGCAGACGTTTTTCATCGATTAAAGAAGATTAAGGAGTAGATTCACTACATTCAAAATAACGATTTGTAAAATAGATTTTTTGATTAATTAGTTTATCATTAAAGTAATTTTCTTTTAAATCTTGATTGTTAGGATTTCTATCAATGATGTCTTGATTAATAGTTATGATTGTTTGATTTTCTGTCTGCTCTATGATAACACCTTCTAGACTTTGAAAATAGGAAAGTTCCATCGAAGGTAAAAGATCGTTTTCTATGGTATTAATTACTGAGTATTCTGTTGCTGGAGTTGTTGTATACGTGATTTTTGTTTGATTTGCTTTTGAATTAATATATCTAACTTCTACAACTTCTGTTGTTTGTTCTTCGGCATAGTTTCTAGTACAAGTTAAGAGAGTTATTTTATCATTGTTTGTGGGTTTTGTTTCTTCTATTTTAGGAAATAATAGTCGAAACAATGGCGGTAATATAATTAATAAGGATAATATTATGATTATAATAAATGCTCTAATTGGATGAAATTTTTTATTCATTATTATCACCTATTTTCTTTAATATTTTGTATTTACTCCAAAGAATATATGTTACTAAAACAGGACAGGCTGGAAGAATAATCCATAAGAGGATTGGTAATCTACTCTTTTCTAATACATTATATTTTCTTAGTGGTATTAATTCGTATATAGACCAAAGTAATGTATATCCTGAATAGATAGTAAAGACAATTCCTAAAACTTTTAGTAGTATTGTATCCTTTTGGATAGATGTGATTTTTTTATTTTTTAGTATCATTATTATTGTTAGTAGTACTAGTATTAATGTTATTGGTAAAACTATATATAAAAATAAAGTTAAGAAGATATTTTTATTTGTCATTTGTACTCTCCTTATTATATAGGTATATCATATTTTTTAGATATTAGCAATTAGCGAATGATAATCTCTAAAAATTTCGCTAAAGCTAAAGCCTGCTCTTCGCTTACTATTAAACCTTTCATACTGGGAATATCTATTTTAATATGATTGATATTGCAAGTTGTTAAATCAATATCTTTTAGATTGGTTTCAAATACATCTACTGAATCTAAGTTACAGTTTGTAAATTGTAATTTTTTTTGTTTCATTTTGTATAATGATGCTTCTTTTAAATTACATTCCGTAAAAATTACTTTATCTAATTCTGCTAAAGCAAAAGTTGCATAAGATAAGTTACAGTTTACAAATTCTACTTCTTTTAGAAAAGCATTAGAAAAATTAGTACCAACAAAATTACAATTGGTAAATACAACTTTGTATATAGATTGGCCACTTAGATTAAGATTGGAAAAGATAGAAGAGTTTATTTTACTATCTGTGATTTCTAAATAATTAAACTTTGAGTTTTTCCAGTCAATTTTTTCTAAAGTTGCATTTTTAATTTCTAATTCTTCAAAAGTTATATCAATTTCTTTATTTTCTAGTTGAATATCTTTTATTTTATCTATTTTTTCCATGATTACCTGCTTTCTATTTCTATCCCTTTTTCTAATTTTTTAAGTTTTTTATTATTATGATAGGCATTTTTAAAGGTGATAGGAACTCCTTTTGAATTATCTGGATCTATTCCTAGCTGAATCTGAAAATGGATATGTGGACCTTGGGTATTTCCGCTATTACCTACTTTTCCTATTAGTTGTCCTTCTTTTACTAAATCGCCAATTTGAACGTTAAAAGTTCCTTTTTCAAAGTGGCAAATTGTAGAATATTCTCCATGATTATGTTTTATAATGATGTAATTTCCTTTTGGATTATCACAATCATTAATTATTTTTCTGTCTTTCGTAATATGGGTGTTTTCATATTTATCTACTATTTCTACTACCCATCCATCTGAAGGTGCATAAATATTTTCTAGGTATGAATAGTAATTTTCATTTTTTGTAAGATCATCATGATATGGAAGATTTTCATTTCTTATTTCAAAGTCGTAGGCATAACGCTGACCTATAATATTCCAAGAATGAGAATTTTTCTTTTTTGTTCCGCCATATTCTACATACCAAGTTCCTTTAAATGGTAGAATGTATTTGTTTTTACTCATGGTGTTTTAGCCTTTCCATTTTTTCTCTTAATAATTTTCTGCGGTCCTCTTCTACTTCTTTTTTTTCTATTATCTTTTCATTTTCTATCGAAAAAATCAATCCTTCCCTGGGTTCAAATGTAAATTCTTCTTTTTTTAGTTCTATTTTTTCTTTTGTTTGTAGATTTTCAGCAATTACAAGATTGTTTTCTATTCTATCGATTGCGTACATATTATCACCTACCCGTTTGTATCTGTTTTCAGAGTATTAATTTCTATGTTTGTTCCGTCGGTAATTATTTTTATTGTTCCATCTTGATCCGTACGATATGTTGTTATATTATGGGAAGCTAGAGTATTTAACACTGTTGTATGAGGATGTTCATATTGATTATCTACTCCTACAGAAATAACAGCATATTGTGGATTTACTGTGTTTAAAAATTCTTCATTTGTTGCGGTAGAAGAACCGTGATGTCCTACTTTTAGTACGGTTGATTGTAAGTCACTTTTATTTAATTTCTCTTCTACTTTCGTTGAAGCATCTCCAGTAAACAAAAAGCTTATATTTTGATAAGTTACTTTTAATACGATGGATGTGTTATTTAAGTCCCTTTCTTCTTCTGTTCCTACATATAGTACTTTAACAGTTGCATCTCCTAATTTAAAGGTAGCGTTTGTTTTAGGAATAGATAAACTCATATTCTTCTCTCCTAATGCATCTAATACATCTTCAAATGTTTTGGTTGTTGTAATTACATCTGGCATGTAGAATGTCTCTATATTAAAGTTTTCTATAACATCATCAAGACCGCCTATATGATCTTCGTGAGGATGCGTCCCTATTACATAGTCAAAGTTGGAAATGTTTTGTTTTTTGAAATAGTTTACTAACTTAGGGCCATCTTCATTATTTCCAGCATCTATTAGCATATAATGACCTTCGTTCTCTAAAAGGATTGAATCTGCTTGACCTACATCGATAAAAGTTACTTCTAATCTTTCTTCTGCAGTAACAGGTGCTTCTTCTATTCTTTTATTTATGTTATCTTGGTTATTTTGTATTGGATAATTTTGAAATAGATAAAATATTCCAATAATAACTAATATTATAAATGATGAAATTATTTTTTTCTTTTTTTTCATATGCTTACCTCTATTCTATTTTAATCATATCATATTTTTTTATGAATAGTAAGCCTGTTCTTCTTAATAAAAAATGAGATTAGTTCTCATATTTATTCTAAAAAAAAGAAAGTGCTTGGACACTTTCTTTTGCTACGCAAGATAATATTTTAAATAAATCTTTTAAATCAACCAATTCTTCTAATTTATTAAAATATATATTTGTTTCTTCTCATTTATTTAATGAAAATTCTTTTAGAAGTAAATTAGAGGTAACCTCATTACTTCTTTCTACATATAGATAGACCTTATATGTTGATTTTTCCTTACACATAACACAACCAAAAGTATTATTTTGATTCTCCTGTTGGTATATGTCTAATATATTGTCTTCTATAGTCAGTTTTTCTTTATTAATATTCATTACTACTTCACCTCGAATATCAATACTAACATTATAACATTAGATTATTATATAAACAATCAAATATTACCATTTATACTAAGGCTTTTTACTTGGTGGTTCTACTATTATGTTTCTATTTTTATCTAATAATATAGGCGAAATATCTTCTAATATTTCATCATCATTTTTAGAATAACTATCATACATTTCAATTTTAAATGACTGACCATCCCTGATTTTGATATGCAAAAATCTTCGCAAATTAAAAAGTAATATACCTGAATCCAGTTCGTAATACTCTTCAACTTTTATTGACTGAATATCTGAATATGGAACAATATGTACTTTTCTTTTGGAGACTAAGCAAAAAAAGTTAGACGTTAATAAAAAATTGTTTTTACTCCAGTATATTACATGATTGCATTCGGTGTTATATTTATTTTTTATTAAATTTGTTTTAATTTTTTTTACATAATAATATCTAAAAATATTTCCAATAGAAAATACTATTGCTCCAATTAGTTCAATAAAAATTATAGATATAAAAAAGGAGTCATTAGTACGTCGAAATATAATATATGTTAAGATTATAATTATTATTCCTATAATTAAATTTGTAAGTACTATTTGCTTTGATTTTGATATACATTTGTTTATATTTATATAATGTTCATCCATTGCTATAAATTCCTCCACATTTATTATATATGTAATTATATCATACATTGAAATTATAATGAAATCTATTATTATTTTTTACATGTATTTTACTAATAACTAATTATCTGTATATGAAAAAGAATAACACAAGAGTGTGTTATTCTTTCGTTAAACTGGTATATTAAATCCGATTTTTATGCCACCACCTATTCCAATAAAACCGCTAATATCAATTCCAATAAACATTTTATCGTCATCAGGTGTTTTTTCGCCTGTGGCTTTAAAACTTTCATCCCCTATCTCATATCCTAATACTATATCTTTTTCCGTGTCTGGGTCGTTCCAAATTTCATCTTCCCACGGCATTGCAAAAGGGTTACTATCTCCATTGTCCTTGTGTTTTATATCTGCTCCAAAGCCTACTTTTCCTAATATATCACTTCCGAATACAATACCACCTGAAGTAGCGGTATAATCATAACTTTTACCTTCTTCAATTCCTTTACCAATTGTTTTAGAAGCTCCAAATTCTCCTTTAATCGGTCCTGTACCAATTTTACCACCAAAGCCAAATCCGATTTCTCCTTCGATTACAAAAGAATTATTAATTGCTTGTGACCAATCATATAATGTATTTACTACTTTTTTTGCTCCGTTCCAAAGCGCTTGTGCTCCGGATACTATTGCGTTACCAACTTTTTTTAATGCCTTTTTTGCTTTATTTATTGCTTTTTTTGCCTTCTTCTTGATATTGTTCATTGTTTTCTTTGCCCAGCTTAAGAAACCTTGCCCATTAGGATCTGATTTATTAATTGGATTATTACTAACATAAGCATATAAATTGTATCCGATATGATCATTATTCATTCCTATACATACATCTGCACTTATAAATCTTCCCCATTCTGGATTGTAATATCTTGTATTTAAATAATAAAGGTTTGTCTCATTATCATAATAGTATGATCTATAACGTATTGGATTTATTGTTCCAATGCCTTCTAGACTATTATCAACAATATTAATTAATTTTCCCCACGAATCATATTGATATTCAACAATTTTGTTTCCAGTATTATCTAATATTCCTATAATATCATCCTGCAGATTCTTTAAATAGTAATAAATATTATCGTTGTATTTAAGACCAATTAAATCTTCATTATCTCTAATAAAGAAAAGTACATTGTTATTTGTTCTCTCAAATATTAATTTTGAACCTTCATAATAATAATTAGTAACAATACCATTGCTTTCTTTTGATGTTCTTAATCCATTCATATCATATTTAAAATTCAGATTAATGTTTTTCTTAGAATCAACATAAGATTTTAATTCATGACCATTTATCCAGTTTAAAACTATATTATTGCCAATTTTTATTATGTTTCCTACATTGTCATAGCATATATTGGTGTTGTTATAGTTTGTTAATTGATCTCTCCATGTGTTATTATAATTATAGATATTTACATTAACGATGTTATTCTCTTGATCTTTTATTGTTTTCTTTGTAATGTTTCCGTATAGGTCATATTCATATTCAATATTTTGACTTTCTCGATAGTTTTCTTCTTTTATTAGTTGACCATACTGATCGTAAGAATATTGATTTATTAAGCTATTGTTATGGTATATACGTGATATGTTGTTTAATTTATCATATTCATAATTATATATGTCATTATCGTTGTTAATGTATTTTTTTACTAATCCAGTCAATCTGTTTCCATAGGATAAATATTCATATCTTCTTTGGTATTTTTTATCTATATTTTGTGATAATAATCTATTTAAGCTATCATAGGTATAGGTGGTTTCTAAATCTCCTAAACTTGACTTTATTACCACCCCATCTTCATTATTTTCGTTATTAATTGAATTGATAATATTCATTAATTTATATGTTCTATTTATAATGTTATTATTATTATCATAGGTATAATTAATTTGAAAATCCCCATTCGTATATTTTGTAATTCTATTAGCAATATCGTAATGAGCGTTAATAATGCCATTATTAGATATTATTTTTGCAACTCGGTTATTATTATCATATTTATATTGATAAGTATTTTCACTATCAATGATTTTTTCTAATCTATTAAAGTCATCATATTCATATTTTTTTGATTGCTGATTACCAAATTTAACTGATATTAATTTACCATTACTATCTGAATATTGATTTTCTAATAAAGTAGTATTATTAACCTTTAGTGATTTTAGATTTAAAAAATCATCATAATCAAAATTGTATTCTAAGTTACCCAATTGAATTTTAGATAAATTATTTTGTTGATTGTAAAAATAATTCACTACTTTTTCACCTGTAGTAATAGAGGTTAATTGATTTTTGTTATTATACGTATAATTTGTAGAAACATCATTTGCATCTGTAATAGAGGTAACTAGTCCTGTTATATTATCAGTACAATAGGTTGTCTTTTTTAAATTCATATCCGTAACACTTTTTACGAAACGATTATCATCGCTATATGTTGCAATAGTTTCTATAAATTCCTCACTTATTGGTTCAATATAGAATTCATATTTAGATGTATCATCAACCATACTATTCAAAATTAATTTATCGTCAATAGCTGATAAAAATCTAACTACCTCTCCACCTTCTTCCATCTTTTTGGATTCCGCTTCTAAATAATAACTACCATTATCGTTTTTTCTTAATCTAAATTTATTATTAATATCGACGTTGCTTAACATAATATTATTGTTATTATCATAAGACAAATAATACTCTGGTAAAATTGAATATTTAAATTTATAATATATTTCATCATTTTCTTCTAGCTTTTCTACATCCCATACGGTATTACTACATAAATTTTCTTCTAACAAGACTGAAGTTATGTGTGTTTTTATAAATTTTTCTGTTCCTTTAAGTCTTATTTTGTATTTTCCATTTTCTATGGATGAAGAGCCTCTTTTTTGTATTTTAATTGAGACAGGGTTTCCTGCACTATCATACTTAATTTTATTTGAAATTCCTTCAGAAGAAATTGCACTTAATATTTTATTGGGTTTTTCATTATCATATTCATACCTAAAATTTTGCCCTAATGGCGTAGTTGTTTTAATTAATTGATTCTTTTTATCATATGTGAATTTAGTAATATTTTTGGACTGATCCTCTATAGTAACAAGATTTCCGTTGTCATCATAATTATAATCGCCACTTGTAACATTTTTATATAATGCGAGATTAGTTACATAGAAATCATTTGCTTGACGTCCAAAACCGAAAATAATCTTAATGGCTTCAAAGTCTTCAGGAGCGCGACCCCTATAAGAAAAATATTGCCATCTATCTTTATTTAAATTGAATTTTCCTTTAGTTAAAATACAATATTCTGCATCCTTTCCAACAGGTTTAAAATAAATCATAACTTCACTAGCAGACATTGGCTCAGAAGCAAAAATCCCTTCATTTTTATACCAAAATGAAATTGTATATAGATCACCGCCCTTACCAGATACTGGAATTGTTTTGGTCAACTTATTAGATTGCAGTATATTGTTATGTATTTTTAATGCAGTATTCTTATTGTTATTAAATTTAACAATTGAAAAAATATTTGATGTATCTATACTACTTCCGTCTTTTAATGATATTGCTTCTGGAATCCAGTCAGAAATTCCTTCACTAAAGTCGGCATTTTCGATAATGTTGTAACTGTTTGCTACTTCACCTTCTTCTAATTGAATGTCATCTAAATAAGTAATTCCAATTGAAGGAAATGAAATTGTGATTTTTAAATCAGTTTGTGCATCCTGATCATAGCTAATTGTTACATCACTTCTGCTGAAATTATCTGACACTTCAATAGATGTTTCTGATTTAACTAATGTATTATTTTCTTTTAAATATGATAGTGAAATAGATATAGGTTCACTCGTTTTAAAATATCCGCTAAATGTATATTTCTTATCTTTAAGTAATGAAATTGTTTTTTCTATGCTCTGTCCTGCTTTAAGACATTCTAGTTTTAAAGATTGATTTCCCGTATGTTTATATTGGGTAGTAATTTCCTTATTTATGCCTGTTATATCAGATACAATAAAACCATCATTATCCTCTTCGAAGCTACTATTCTTTAAGTAATTTTTCACAGATTTAATAGGAATGGAATTAGAGAGAATTCTATTTTTTGTTACTTCATCATCTCCATAACTTTGTGCTATAGAATATGCGGTATCTATATTTTCACTATCAATTAGACTATTTCTAGAAACAACATTCCCATACTCATTATAGATTAATGTCATTGCCTTTTGATTATTATCTATCAATGTTGTTGAATTATATGCGTAATCCAAGGTGTAGAATTGTCCTATTTTATTATTCAATCCTATTTCTGTTACTTTTTTGATACGATACGGCTTTTCATTATAGTATTCATATTCCATTTTAATGCCTGTAACATCAGTAATAGAAGAAAGAATATTATATTCATTATAATTCATAACTGTCGTACCCTTAATATTTTCTAAAGATGTTAATGCATTATTAATATAGTTTAATGTGGTTGTTGTCAAATCGGAACTAGTTATTATAATACTACTTTGATTATATGTAAGATTAACTTCTTGATTATGATTATCACAAATTTTAATTATATTATTTTCATCATCATAAAAAATTTCATTATAATTTTCATTTGTATCTATAATTTTTTTCAAATAATAATTATCATTTATTAGGTTAAAAATCATTTTAGTATCATCTTGATCCACTAATGTTAATTCCGAACTATTTAATTCAATTGTTAATCCCAAATTATCTTCATCTACATAGATGTTTTCTGATATTTCAACAGTACCATCAAGTGATTGTGTTGTTTTTTTCCTAAAATAATGTAATGTTGCACTTTCATCATTATATTCTAAATAATCAGTATCTTCAATTGTGCATTTTTTGATCACTTGATTGTAATTCAATTTATATCCATTACCAAATTTAGTGTGATTATTAAGAGTTACGTCATTCGTATTATAAACTAATGACAAATTTACTGGCAATTTTCCTCCGATTGTATGACCTAAATTAAAAATTGTAGTCAAATTGCCATTATATGTATTTACGTACGCTTTACCATTTGAAAAAGAATGACTTTGATAGTCCAAATATGATTCTAAACCATTATAATTTCGGTAAGCAATAACAAGTGTAGGTCTTGGATTATTATCCTCTGTAAAAGTATTGTTTTTTGAATAAAAAGCTGGATAATCGTCATCTTCATAAGTTTCTTCGTTTGTTGATTTTAACATTATTCCATAATTAGGGGTATCTTTGTACCACCTTTTTACTAAATCTGTAATATTCATATCATATAACGAATAACCCGGTATAATAGCATCGTTAATAACTTCACTTCTATATCCCATATATATGCTTTCTATTCGTTCATCATATTTATCATGCATATTATCCCATTTTGCTGTTTCTTCATTCCAATCCTTAGTAATCCTATGAATTGTTGCCATCTTTTCTGGAGGGTTTATTGTGTAAGTTGGATATGCAATTAAACTTAACCCTGCATATATAATTTCACTACCTGTGCCTATTGTAGGCAAATCAAATTTTATTAATGTTCTGTTAATTCTGTTATTGCCATTTACTTTTTCTACGCCTGCTTTTAGATATGGTTTATTATTATTGCTATCCGTATTATCTCCAGAATAAATATATGTATCATATACTGAGTTATTATTATTTGTGGTGATTGTAGGGTCAATATAAACAGGATATTTAACTTTTGATGATGTTAACCATTGATTGTCTAATATTAAATCTAAATCATAATGATTCTCATGCTTCGTAATATTATAATGTACATTATAATTTCTTTGACCTAGTGAATCCTCCATATATGGAGATTCAATCATAAACACTTTTTTATCACAATCTATTGCAAAAATCTGATTTTCTTCTAATTTTAATTCCAAATTTGTTTCAATAATAAAATCTAATTTACTATAATTAGAATTTTTCAATATAATTGTTTCTTTTAGTTTTGATGGCATTGCTTTATATTCTATATCAACATCTTGCAATACTTCATCATAAGATATTTCTTGAATTAATTTTGAACTTGATTTTCTTTTGATGTTAGACTGATTACAATCGTGTAATTTAATATATAAATACTTATTATCTTTGGTGAGTTTCATTAGATATTTAGAAATTTGTTTTTCAAACTCCACTTTATAATTATTACTCTTGTTTGTTAATGTATTCCCTTGTTCAACTAATGTATTATCAATTTCATGATACATACCATTACTTAAATAATGTATATCGTTATCATACATTTTAGCAACAATTATACCATCATCTCTTAAAAAATGCTTTTCACGAGGCTTTCTTTTTTCAATTAATTCTATCTCTTTCACCTTATTCCTCCTTAACTAATTCTTTTCCATACATAAACTGCTAAATATGGTGGCATGTTATTATGTGCTTGACTTCCTCCAGTATTATTTATTGTAACAGTATGTGAGTGAGCTCCGGCAGATGCAAATGATCCATATTCTGCTGCGTCTGCTTGTTGTGTTCTTGCAACACAGGCGTAAGTAGCTGAACCATCACCTTTTGTAGTCCACCATCCTTTAAAGGTATGCCTGTGCTCTCCAGTACTATTTGTGCTAGCTGTATGATTATGACTTGGTATTTCATTTGTATTTAAAACATGGCTAGCCTCTCCTCCAGTAGTACCATTGGCATATTCTGTACCACATGCTAATAAAAATCTATCTTGAATTTGTTCCCATTGTCCACCAAATAATTGACCTGGATTTTCTGAATTGATAGACATATAAATTGATCCTACAGGATAAACTACATCAATAATCGGCTGAGAAGAAATAGAATTTGCAGTTAAGCTCTTAACAATTAGATTACCATCACTATCTAACCAAAAATTGCTATTTTTTGATGTAATACAATTAGCGTTTAATTGGTGAATGGCTAAATTTGTATTTTCTTCTTCCTTAGTAAATGCGTTAATAATATAATCATATTCGTTCATATTTTTTCCTCACTTTTCTTTTTTTTAATTTCTTTTTTAATTATTAAGTATAAGATATTTTAATATTCATCCTATTTATATCTCGTCAACTCATAGCAATCATCTCCTTTTCTGTTTCAATTTTCTCTTAAAATTAAAAAATATTACAGTACGCGAGACGTACTATTTTTGTTGCATTTTTTTCTTATAAATTAATTAAATTGTTACCTTTAGAGTAAATAAACAAAAGAAAAATGGTACATCACACGTACCATTTTTAAATATTTTTTTATACTTCGTATAGAAATGTACTATAAACCCATATATCGTGATTGTTTATTTTTAATTTAGCAGAATTTGTTTTTACATCAATATCAATTATCTCATAAATATTTTTGTTTATTACATAACTAGAACCACCAGTTAATTTTTGATCTTTAGTTGCTGCACCGTTTTTATCTACTTCTGTAAAATCATAAGTAGGTATCCAATGATAGTCTTGTACTTTTTCTTTTCTATAACTATCGATTGAGCAACCAGTTAATTCACAACAACCAAACATATTACTGGATACGGGACTTTTAATTATATCTACTTTAAATATACCATCAAATTTCACCTTACTTCTTATATGTAAAATTTGATCTATAATTTCTTTTCTTGATAATTCTTTTATTGGAGTCTCATTTGTCGTTTTCCAATTACCTCCCATACCTTTTATAATGTTTGTATTATCAACGAAGTAACAACTATCTAAATCATACTCATTATTAAACATATAATTACCATATTTATTTAGCTTCCATGTAGTATCAGAAGATTGGCTAACTTCGATATGGCAATGAACTCCAGTCATATTTGAAAATCCTTTATTTCCCATATTTCCAAGTTGTTGTCCTTGTTTTACTAGTTGCCCTACTTTTGCATTCATAGCATTATCATGAGCTGTCATAAATGTAGCATAATCTATCCTTCCATTAGAAAATCTAACTTTATTAATAGATTGCCACATAACTTGTCCAGTTTCTGGATATGTTTTTAAGCACTTACACGTGCATGGCGCATAATAAGGATACTTTACACCGGCTACTTTTCCTCGAACATCGTTAGCCATAATTCCTCTATGACTATATTTTCCATTTGACCCTTGACTAATGTACATATCAGTAAATGGGCATAAAAAGTCTTCTATATTATTTCTAATGGATGTTTGACCTTTAATCATAAAGAGTACCTTTTTTCTTAATATTTAGCACTACAGATATTGCACTACCGATAGCACCTGCAATTAAGCCATATATTGCGGTTTTATTAGTTATATCCACTGTCATGATATTTACTGCGATATATGATGCAAAAACCTCTATAAAAGTTTTAATAGCTCGTTCTACTTTCGGCTTTTTTAAAAATTTTTTTAATTTATATATAAATCTATCCATATTACCACTCCTTATTAATTTTTTCTTCTAATTTTCCAACTCTTTCACTAACATTTTTTGTTTGTTCTTCGCATCTTGCAATTCTCTCTGTCATAATATCAAATTTATCATTAATACCTCTTATTTCATCTTTTAGATCATTATTTCCAGAAAGTACCATATCTAACTTTGTTGAAATTGTAGTATCTCTTTTGACTCTATCTGTAATAGAATCTTTTGCCCGACTTCCTAAATTTGCTTTATATGTCAAAAAAGCAATTAAAGAAGTGATTGCAGTACATATAATTGATATTAGTGATGAATAATTTACATCAATAATCACTTACAGCGCTCCTTTCTTATATTTTTGAAAATATACTAAAATAATTATGGCAATGGCATATATACACCTCCAATCTATAATTACTTTCTCATTTCTAATATTTTAATTACAGTACATTTGACGTACTATTTTGCACAAAAAAACGTATTTAATTTTAATACGTTTCAATTAATTTATAATTTGATTTTAGTAAGCTCATTTATTTGGTTTCTTTTTAAGAATTCATTTATATCATCAATGGGCATATTATAAAAGTTTCTTAATATAAAGCAATATATGCAGTTTTCTTTCGTTAAATTATTTTCGATATTGTATCCACTCATTTTTATTAATTCAAAACTAAATTCTGGAGGCAATTTCATACCTATACACAATGCAATTATAGTTTCTACTGAATATCCTCTTTTATCGTTGGTTTCTATTTCTTTTATGGTTTGTGCACTTATGTATGAACTTTCTTCTAATTGTTCTCTAGTTAATCCAATACTTTCTCTATAATATCTTAATCTCTTTCTAAAATTATAAGGTACAGAATCTAAAATTTGATAAACCTTATTATAATATTGACTGAACTTTTCTGGAGTGATTTTAATTTCCTCTGATGTTTCAAATCCTTTGATTTTTATATATTGTTTTTTAGGCATAGGTATTATAATTGGACATTCATAGTAACAAGGTTATTAGAGGATACGATTTTTTCAATTGCTTATTATTTCTTATTATATAGAAGTAATTATCTAAAGAATCAGGAACCCATTCGCTAGATTTTAATATTTTTTTTAAAATAGATAAATTTAAAAATTTTCTGTTATTATTATGATTATAATTATTAATAATTTTTAGTATATAATTCGTTACTATATTTTCAGTAACAAAATTTTTTAATGCTATTTTGTTTGGTCGATATTTTGTCCAATTCATTTTTTTCTTAGCGAGACGTATGAATAATCTATCTAAACTATCTGGTAACAATATTTTAAAAATCTCTGTATTTTTTTCATTTTTGAATGTTTTCAATATATTATTTGAGTTATTTGCGTATATAGCTAAACATCTATTTATGTATTGTCTTTTATAATTGAATATTATCTTCACTTTTAAAATAGATTTTAAATTGACTTTAAATTCTGGTTGAATATTAAGATGTGATGATATTTTTTCTTTTGATATTTTTAATAAGAATTTTTCTGCATATTCTTTAAGTTTCATACTTCATCGCTCCAACAACAAAAAAAGCAGTATAATCCTGATAATGGATAATACTGCAACACCATTTATTATTTATAATATATAAATTACCATATTTTTCCTTTTTGCGCAATTGAAAAAGTCTTTTATTTGTTTCTTTTTTTGATGCTTCGTTGCTATTATTTTTCTGTTTTTTCTATATATTCTAACTTTAATTATTTGCAAAAAAGTGGATGACTTTATTAATGGTAATATAGGGGATACACAGTTAAAAGCTGTTAATAAGTCTACTTTCTTAACTATATTATATTACAAATTTATGATATTAAATAAAAAAGGTTAACTGAAATTAACCTTTTTTATTTAAAGTCGATTAGTTCGACTACTTTCTTTATGGTGCCGAAAGACAGAATTGAACTGTCCGCTGATCCTTACCAAGGATCTGTTTTACCACTAAACTATATCGGCATGTACTACATTTTATCATATTTTTTTTTCTATTTCAATACAAAATGGTGTTCGAGACGGGAGTCGAACCCATATCATCTCCGTCGGAGGGAGAGATTCTATCCATTGAACTACTCGAACAACTATTTTTATTATATATTGTTTTTCTGTATTTCGCAATATAATAAAAGACAAGTTTTTCTTGCCTTTATTTTTTAAATAGTTTCTTTTGATTATACGCACTTTTTAATTTTTGTTGTTGTATTTCTTTTCTTTCTATTATAGATTGATAATCTTCTTTGGTTATTTCTCCAGTTATATAGCTTAATTTTGCTTCTTTTTTATCTACTTCTATTCTTTTATCATCAGTATCATAATGAAAACTATCAATTTGTTCTGAAGAATTTATTGGTTTTTCACCATTGGATTGTAATAATTCATTTTGTAGTATGGCTATATTATATTGTGTCCATGAATTTTGATAGTTTAATTGAGCGCTTAAATATTCTCTTCTTGTTTTTTCAACTTTTTTGATTCTTGCTTTTGCTTGCTTTGAAAGAGCTTTATTTTCTTCTAATCCTTTCGAATATATTTGAGATTTTTCAATTCTATCTAGGATTCTTATTTTTTCTCTTAACCCCTTTAAAAATAATTCTTGTAAAAATAGATTACTTATAAATGGATATGGGCTTGATTTTTTTCTAGCATAAGTTGTTCTAGCTTCTTTTATTAAGTTTAATTCTTCTTTTATAGCACTTAGTTCTACTTTTCTTACTACTTGTTGTAGAAAGGAGTTGTTTGGTTCCAGCAATACTAAATCGTTTAATCTAAAAAAGATATCCTGAGATGGTAGTTCTTGAAATTCTACTTTATATTTTATTCTTGATGGTAAGCCACTACTACGATAATTACTATTTTCTCTGATATATTCTGTCACTTTTTTATTCAGTTCTTTTGTGATGTTTTCTTGGGGTGCTTTAGGAAGCTCATCTGGTAGATCTCGTTCTATTTGTTCTAACAGTTCTTCTCTTTTCTCTGGGTTATTGTTATATACTAATCTCATTATGTCTGTAATTAATTTTTCATATTTCATTGTTTTATCCCTCCAGCTGTATATTTATTATATTTTTTGATAAAAAAACTAGATTTCTAGTTTTACTCACATTTTGTACCAAATTGTTCTGCAAATTCTAACCAGTCCTCTAATTTTACTTTTCCATCTTTGATAATATTATCTTCTTCTCCTTCGATTTCTAGGAGTTTCTCTGTATCTATTTTGTTATAGTTGATTACTGTGTCGTTTGTGACACTATTTTTTGTTCTTACTACACTTGTATCATAGTATTCGAGATTTTCATAATGTTTATATATATTTATGTATGCTGTTTGATATTCATCTAATATATCTTGATTATCTGTAATTACTTCTTCTTTTGAATGTAGTAATTGAAGATATTCTCCTTGATAATATAAGGTATAACTTAGATTTACTTTGGAATTTTCTTCTCCAGTTGCTTCTCTTGTACAATTCATTTTTTCCATACCTTTTATTTCTTCATCGTTAATTTCTAAGTATCCTTTATCATATGCTTCTGCATTAGCTGTTGTGCTGTTTGATTGTGTATTTGAGTTTTGTTGTGATGTGGTTTCACTTTTATTACCACAACCGACCAAGATAATTGATATTGAGATTAAAAGTATTAGACTAATTATCTTTTTTACTTTCATTTTTCTTCTCCTCTTCTTCTTTTATATATTTTAATATTTGTCTTTGATTTTTTAAAATTGAATTCATTTGATCGTGAAGAGATTCGAGAATAAGTTCACTTTTTAAATCGGTTCTATAGTCATTTTGGTTTCTCAAGCTATCTTTTTCTGCTTGGCGATTTTGACTCATCATAATGATTGGTGCCTGTAGTGCGGATATACATGATAATACTAAGTTTAGTAAAATAAATGGATAGGGATCAATCGCTTGTTCACTTGTTAAAAGAATGGTGTTAAATACTATCCATGCTAATAAAAATAGTACAAATATTAATATAAATGTCCAACTACCAGCTACTTCACTTAGCTTGTCAGCAAAGTGGTCACCTCGTGTCATTTTTGCTTCTTCTTGTTTATCTACATCAATTGCGATGGGCTGATCGATTAGTAGATTTAATAGTTCTTCTTCATCTTGTTCTTCTAATTCATTATTTCTAAGTAGCATTTTTACGATATCTTTTTTTGTTCTTCTTCTTTCCATTTCTTCACCTTTCTAGTATAACATACTATCTTTCTTTTTTTATGATAAACTTTTTTATTTCTTTCATACATTCTTCTATGGATTCTTCATCTTTACTATTTAAGAAGCCATGGGTTGCAAACTTTATGTTGATTACTTTTGAATTTTTATTCTCTTGTTTTAATTTGTTTCCTAATTCTATTCCTTCATCTCTTACCGGATCTAAGTCTCCTGTGATAATTAGTGTTGTTGGCCAGGTTTTATAATTTCCTTTTTTTAATGGTGACTTATAGTCTTTTTTTATATACGTTTTAGCAAATGTTTTTAAATGCGATAGGGTTAATAAGTCCACTTTATTGTTTTGATTTAATGATGGATATTTTTCTTGATTTTCAAATGTTAAATTCAAAGCTGGATAAAGTAGTATTAGTTTTGATATCATGTTTTTCTTTTCATTTGCAATATTAGCTATAATGCTTCCTCCTGTTGAATCTCCTATAACTGTAATTTTATCTTTTTCTATTCCTACTCTATTTAATCCACCTATTAAGTATTGTAGTGTTTTATCACAGGTATCTATTGTTTTATTATAGCCGTATTCTGAAGTTAATTCATAATCTAAGGCAATGATAATTGTATCTAGTTCTTTTACTAAGTCTTGACAAACATCACTATAATTTTTAATTCCATTTACTATCCATGATTTTCCTGGAATATAAATAATTGCTTTTTCTAGTTTAGATATTTTTTTAGGATAAAATATTCTTAATGGTACTAGATTTTCTTCTATTATTATTTTATAGTTTGAAATATTTCTTTTTGATATTGTTGGATGAATGATTTCATATACAGTCCTATATAATTTATACGTATCTTCTGTACCAAAATCATCTAATATATTCTTTCTGTCCATACTATCACCAGTTTCATGATAACATAAAAAGAAAGTTCTAATCTTGTGAACTTTCTTTATTTGACACTATTTACCACTGTTTTTTAAATTTTCTTTCATCAAGTTGCCAACAATCTCTTCTAATTTTTTGTTTTCTTGTTCTAGCTCTTTTGTTACTTTGTATGGTTTTCCAAAGCGAATTGTTAGATTTTTGCTTCGAAATTTATAGTCTCCTGTGATTCCAAATGGAACAATCGTTGCGTTGGTTTTTTTTGCCATGGAGACTGCTCCAAATTTGAATGGAAGTAAAAATTCTTTTGTTTTGTTTCTAGTTCCTTCTGGAAATAAGCCTAGAGCAAAACCTTGGTTTAGAACTTCTAAAGCTTTTGATGTTGCGTTATCATCTTTTTTGCTTCTATCTACAGGAATACATCCTACCATTTTGAAAAACCAGGCCATTTTTCCATCAAAGTATTCTTTTTTTGCCATATAATGGATAGGCCTTTTGGTAGAAATGATTGCCAAACATTGATCATATAAATGTTTATGGTTGCCTACAATTAAGATTGGACCTTCTTTTGGTATATTTTCTTTTCCAATTACTTTAGGATTATAATATAGTTTAAAAATAGGTGCTAGAATTGGTTTTAATATTTTGTAGGGAAGCATTTTTTCTCTATTTTTTTTCATTTTGTTCTCTACTTTCTTCTTGAAGCTTTTTAAAGTCAACTTTTCCGATTAGTGTTTTTGGTAGGCTTTTTCTATATTCAAAATCTGCTGGTATGGCATATTTTGCTAGATTCTTTTTACAGTGGTCTTTGATGCTTTTTCTTACGGTTAATGGATTATATCCGTTTTTTAATACAATATAGGCTTTTGGGACCTCAATTTTATAGGGATGTGGGATTCCTATGACTGTACATTTTAATACAGCTGGATGTTCTTCTATTACTTGTTCTACATAGGCTGGATAGACATTATAACCACTGGAAATGATCATTCTCTTTAGTCGTTGTTTATAGTAGATTACACCATCTTCATCCATCATACCAATATCACCTGTATGTAACCAAATCATACCATCTTTATGAATTTGTAACATTTCGTTTGTTTCTTTTTCATTATCTAGGTAACCTGTCATCACTGTTGGTCCACTGATACAGATTTCACCATCTTCTCCATATGGAACTTCTTCTTGCGTACCGGGTTTTACAATCTTAATATAGTTACTTGGAAATGGAATACCAATACTTCCAGGTTTGTTGGCCTCTCCAAAGGATAAAGCAACAGCAGCAAGAGATTCTGTCATACCGTACCCTTGAGATATTGTAATATTTGCCCCATGATTTGATAAATATACGTTAATTCTTCTTTCTAAGGATGGTGATAGACTATCTCCTCCACTGATAATATATTTTAGCATTCTTAGATTTAGTTTATCATTTTTTGTATTGATTAAAGCTTCATATAATGTTGGAACACCAAATAATATATTTGGTTTATATTTTTCTATTAATTTATCAAACTTTTTCGCATTAAATTGCGGTATTAATATTACTTCACATCCTAGGTCTAGTGGCGCATTAATTGAGACTCCTAAACCAAATCCGTGAAAGATAGGCATAATTGCTAAAACTTTTTCTCCAATATCTATATGCTTAAAGACAATTTTTGCCTGCTCTGTTAGAGCATTAAAATTACCGTTTGTTAAAATGATTCCTTTTGGACTTCCTGTTGTTCCACCACTATGTAGAATTACCGCAGGGGTATCTTTTGTTGTATGGTAATCTTCTTTTGCATGATAGTTTAGACCTTTTCTTATAAAGTCTTTCCAGTAGACATATTCTTCACTTCTTTTAGGCTTTTTTACTTTATATCCTTGTGTTACTTGATATCCAAAAGCTAATAAAAAATTCATAGAGTCACTGGCAGATGTAACAATTGTTTTATATACATCTGTTTCTTTTATAATATTTTTTACTTTTTCATAGCAGATGTCAATCATGATTAACATGACACTATGTGTTGAAGTTAAATATTCTTTAATTTCTTTTTCTCCTGATAAGGGATGAATCATATTGGCAATAGCTCCAATTTTATTTACTGCGTAGAAAGCAACTAGCGCTTCTGGAGTATTTGGCATACATATAGTCACCACGTCTCCTCGCCTTATTCCTTGACTACGAAAAGCTTTTGCTGCCTGATTTATTTTATGTAGCAGTTCTTTGTAGGTAATTTGTTTCCCGTAGTAGTTTATCGCAATGTTTTTGTCTCTATCTGTACTACATTTTTCTAACATTTCATAGATGGAAATATCTTCTACTTTTATTTTTCTTTCTTCTTTTTTATAATATTTTGACCATGGTGTTTTAATCATCTTTTGTTTTATTAGATTGATTACATTCATAATAGTCCTCCAATTTTTTATCTATTTCTTCTCTTAACATTTGATTTTCTTTTTCTAAGTTGTCAGATATTTTTCTTGGTTTTAGAAATTCTATTGTTATTTTTGAAGAAAATAATTTATATTTTCCTGTAATAACAAAAGGAACTATTGATGTATTGGTAACATTCGCCATTTTTACTGCTCCAATTTTAAATGGTAAAGTTGGAGTTTTCTTTTCTCTATTTATTGTTCCTTCTGGGAAAATACCAATAATATCTTTCTCATTCAATGCTTTTATTGCACTTTCTAGAGCTTGGTGATCATGAATTTTACGATTTACTGGGATTGCCCCTACTCCTTTTAAGAAAGGTTTCGTAATTCCTTTAAATAGGGAGTTTTTTGCTAAAAAGTGAACTTGTTTTGGAATAATAGCAATCAACATAATGGGATCTAGCCACTTTGTGTGATTTCCTGCTAAAACATAGTTTGTATCTATTGGTAAATTGTTTATTCCTTTGATTTTAGGGCGAAATAAGACTTTAAATAAGACTTTTAAAATTGGTCTTATTATTTTATAGAATATAGTATTATTCATAGTATCACCTTAATTCATTATATTACAAAAAATGAAAAGAGTAAAATTTTTAGTTATCTTTTGAATAAATAAATTCTATTTTACCAGTACCCTTTGTATTTAAAAGATTATGGTTTTCTAGTTGCCTTTTTACCTCTTTTGCAACTCCTATAGAACCATCTAATAAAGGTACATCTTTAAAGAATTTATGGATCTCATCTTTAATTAATGGATAATGTGTACAACCTAATACAATAGAATCTATTGGTGTATTTTTGGTTTTTTCTTTTACCTTTTCTAAAATGTCATTTATCTTTTCTTTATTTTTTGTCTCTATTGCATTTGCAAGGCCATCACAAGATATTAATATGATTTCTTGATTCCCTTTTCTATTTTCTTCTATTAGCTCTTTTGTTCTTTCAGAGTCAATCGTAGATGGTGTTGCTAGTACTAGAGTGTGTTTATAGTTATTATCGCAAGCTACTTTGATTGCTGGAACGGTACCTACAAATGGAATATCTTTGTATTTTTCTTTTAGTTTTTTCATGCAACGTGTTGTTGCAGTATTACAAGCAATTACTATCATTTTACAGTCTTTTTCTTTTAGTAGGAACTCTACGATATTTTCTACAATTTTATATATTTCTTCAGGAGACTTTTCTCCGTAGGGATTATTTTTACTATCTGCATAATAGACATAATCTTCTTTTGGAAGAAGTTTTATTATTTCGTTTAGTACTGTTGTTCCACCTATTCCTGAGTCTAGGATGCCTATTTTTTTATTCATATGATACTTCCTTTCTAGGCTATTATATCATAAAAGAAGTTTCGTCTAGAAATTTTATATTCGTTTGATATTTTAATTCTCTGACAAGACGAAATAGCGCTTCGTCTTTTTTCTTGGCTTCTAACATAATATCTATATCTTTATTTTCTTTTTTTAATATGTTTATAAACTTTATAAACTCTTTCACATCAATATAGTCATTATGACTTCGGTATTCTTTTTTTAATTTACTTTTGGGAGAAGAAAAATGCATTTTAGGAGTTATTTTCCATGTTTTTATAATACTTGGTAATAGTTCTTCTAAGCTTTTGTTGCTAGGATTGCATTGATGATGGTGATAATCTAAGATTACAGGAATGTTAGTCTTTTCTGATAAAGTTAGACAGTCTTCTACATTAAATGATTTATCATCGTTTTCTATAGCAATAGTTTTTTGTATAGACTTAGGTAGCTTTTTAAAGTTATTGATAAATCTTGTGATTGCTTTTTCTTTCCCAAATTCCTTACTTCCAATATGAAGGACTAATAGTGGCTCTTTTATGTCTAAAAACATTAATAAATTATAGTGATATTTTAATATATCTATACTTTGGTTTACTACTTCTTTTTTTGTGCTGTTTAGGACACAATATTCACTTGGATGAAAATCGACTCGCATATTATTTTTCTTTATTTCTTTTTTTAGGGTGTGATAGATTTTCTTATAGTTATTGTAGTAATTCATATTTACTTCCTTTTTTGTTGCTAGTGGGATTAAATTGGAAGATATTCTAAAGAAATGAATATTATTTTTGTTGTTATAGATTAATAGTTCTTGTAAATGAAAAAGATTAGAGGTAATTATCTCCTCTAACTTCTTTTTATTTTGTTCTTTTATATAGTTACTATAGGTATATGTTTTATAATTAGTATTTAGTGTTTCACTAATACATGCGTATCCTAATCTAATTTTCATAGTATCACCAGTATTAGTATTTCTCTTTTTGAAACTATTATTTAGGTTTTTTGACATTATAATATTCGTTGTAGGCTTCGTGATTTCCATTTTGATAATAATCTATTGCTAGAGAAAGCACTGGACTATGTTTAAACTCTTTGATTATTTTGTCAATTTCTTGTTTCGTTAATTTATATCCTTGTACAAAACGGAGAAGAGAAAAATCTCCTTGGCTTAACATATGATTTAGTATTTCTTCTCTAGTCATGATATGATTTATTGTTAATTCTCTTGCCGCACTGATATCATAGTATCCATTATATTCGTCATCAAAAGTAATGATTTCTTTTCCGGCTGTTACTCTAGCAATTTTTATTTCTTCTAACATTCCATTTACATAGCGCAATGTATCTTCTAAATATGGTGTATAGTGAAATCCGGTACCCTTTGTTCTTTTTGTTAATATCATGTTATCTGGAATGCTATATGTTTTACCTTCTTCAAATTGTAACCCATATTTGATTAGTCATGTTTTTATTGAATGCTTTAAATCCTTGTTTTTGCATGTTATCCCTTATTTCAAAAATTTGTTGTTGATTTTATTTATAAAGTTGTATTCTTTTTTTCTAAAAACTTTGATTGTTCTTCCTTCTATTTTAACACTTACTTCTTCTACGTTTTTGTATTCATTATTGTCTCCATCAATTGTAATTAATAAATCTTTTGTTCTATTTTCTGGAGTTGCACTAATTTCTTTATTACTTGGAATAATAACTGAATTTAATAGATTACGATATGATTTATTATTTAATGGTGCAATTGGTGTAATTTGAAGTGTATGAAAAGTATTATAGACGATACTTCCACCAAAGCTTAAGTTGTATGCAGTAGAACCAAAGGATGTTGATATTAAAATACCATCTCCTACATAATTTTCTAAAAGTTCTTTTTCTACCATTAATTTTAAATTTACTGTGTTTAAATCTATGTCTCGAATTACAATTTCATTTAATGCTAATTGTTTTGATATACTATCTGGTGTTTTTATTTCAATTTCTGCAATGCCAATTTCTTCTATTTTGTAGTTTCCTTGTTCTAAACTTTTAATAAATTCATTAATTTCATCTAGATTTATCTCTTGTGCAAATCCTAATGTTCCAGCGTTAATTCCTACATAAATGCATTCCTCATTGAAAGCTGTCTCTTTTACCATTCTTAGAAAAGAACCATCTCCTCCAATGGCGATGGCTATTTCATAATCTTCTTCGACGATTTTAAAGTTTTTCTTTTCTAATTTTTCTTTTATTGTTTTTGCAACTTCTAATGACTTTTCATTGTTATTTACAAATAATTTTACTTTTTTCATTTCTTTCCTTTATATTTAAATAATGCAGAAGGTCTGTGTCCTTCTCCTGTTTTCATTTTGTTTGTTTTTTCTACTTTGCTGGCAATGATTCTTCTAAATGCAGGATCTAATAATTTTTTATTTAGTATTACTTCATATACTTGTTGTAATTCACCTAGAGTAAAGTATTCTGGCATCATGTTAAAGACAATGTCTGTATAGTTAAGTTTATTCTTTAATCTTTCAAGACCGGCTAAGATAACAAGAGCATGGTCAAATGCTAATGCATCATTTTTTACTTCAATAAATTTATAGCGATCTGTTGTTTTTTCACGAAGTTCTTTCTTGATAGCTAGATGGATGGTATCTTTTCCATTATCTAGTGTAATATCTACAATATTATTTTTCTCTTCTAAAAGTACTACATCAAACCATGAGGTATTAGGATTAATCATTTCTGTTAATCTATTTTTATCAACTAATGCTATATATGAAGTGGATACGACTCTTGTTCTTGGGTCTCTATCAAGTGCATCATAAGTATATAGTTGTTCTAAATAGATGTTTGATAAGTTTGTTTCATTCTTTAAAACTCTTTTTGCACATTCTTCTAGTGTCTCTGTTTTAGGATTTAAAAATCCTCCTGGTAAACACCATTTTCCTTTGTAAGGAAAATCATCTCTTTTTACAAGTAAAATACTCATCATTTTTTTACTAGTTTTACGATAGTTATTACTTTCTTCATCTGATACACTAATTAATAATATATCTGCAGTCATGGATAATTGATCAAATTCGCTTGGATCATAATCTTTTAAAAATTCTTCTTCAGTTTTATATTCTTTTTCCACGTTATCACCTCTTATTTATAGATTGATTATAACATATTTTAGAAAAAATGTCGCTATTTTAATATTTTTAGCAACATTTCAATAATTCTTTCTATTACATGGTCTTTATTTAGTTTTCTACTTTCTTTATGTACTTCTATAGTCTCTCTATAATATTTATCATTTGTACTATCATAGATACTAATATATACAACATTATCTTTGCCAACGGGGTTAGCAGGATCTTGCCTGTTTAATTGGCCTGTGATTCCTACACCATAGTTACTGTTTGCAAATTTAGTAATATTTTTACTCATTTCATCAGCAGTTTCCATACTATATACGGTATATTTATCAATCACTTCACTTGATACACCCATTTTAATTTTATATTCATTAGAGTAAGTAACGGCACTGAATTTTAATATTTCACTAGCTCCTTCACAGTTTGTAATAGCATTGGCAACTCCTCCACCAGTACATGACTCCATAGTAGCTATTGTTTCTCTTCTTTCTTGTAAAATATGTATTATCTCTTTAAAATCCATTTTTATTCTCCTTACCTTTCGTTTTTATTTTGTGCGTTTTCTGATTAAAATATTTATTTTTCAATAAATTATATTTATCTTCGTCTAACTCTTTTTTTATTTCTTCTTTTATTGTTTCTGGTACTCCATAATAACTTTCTGCTAGAGCACCTGCAATACTTGCGATAGTGTCCGTATCGCCACCAATTGATATTGCTGTTCTTATAGTGCTTTCAAAGTCTTTTGATTGAAAAAAACAAAATAGTGCTTGTGGTACTGTGTCTTTGGCTTTAGATTTAAAAGTATTAGTGTGTCTTAATTCTTCTAAGTTGTAGTTCATAGGGTAATAATTTTTCTTTACATATTCTTTTACTTCTTCTTTTGGCATGCCAATTCTTAACAAATAGATTGTAATTGCAACTGCTTCCGCGCTTTTTATTGCATCTATATGATTGTGTGATGGTATGGTTGCTAGATACGATTGTTCTTTTATTTGTTCAAATGAATTAAAAATAAATCCAATAGGACTAATTCTCATAGCTGCCCCATTACCATAACTTGTTCCTTCATAGTTTCCTGTTATCCATTTTATAGAACCTGGACTAAATCTTCCTCTTCCATATTTATCAAGGCCTTTTGCCAATTCTTTCTTTCCATATTCTTTTAAATAACTTTCATAGTCACAATCACCATTTATAATAGCATCATAAATGGCACATGTCCAAACTGTATCATCTGTAAAGATGGAGTTCTCTGCAAATAATGGTGTTTTAGGATCCATGATTTTTATTCTTTCTTCGTATGGTCTAGGTTTTTTATATTCTTTCCAATAATTGATTTCTTCCATTTCATAATTAGAACCGGCTTTATCTCCTATGATTGCACCTAACATGTTACCACCTCTTTTTTACTTTATCATAGTTTCTTATTTCCACAAAACTTTTTTACCAAATCCGGCAGTTAATTTATTATCAGAGGTATAAACTAATTGAGTTGTATAAGGACAATCACAGTCTTTTACCATTCTGGCATAATACTCTACTAATTTATTATGCTCAGTTAAATAGATTCCGTCTATGCATTCACAGTATTCTTTACTATAAAAGTGGTGCCCTGGAAAGAAGTTTTCATCTAAGTTTTCAAAAATAGAATTAAAATTAATAAATTCTCTTTCAGCGTAAGGGTTACATTTCATTAATGATACGAATCCAGTTTTATATACTCCTAAGTCTCCCACATATGTTAGCATCTTCTTTATTTCATCTAAAGAATTAATTCCACTTTGCATAATTATTGTATTAATGTTAATGATTTTTTTGTCTTTTAGATGGTGTTCTAAATCTATTATATCTTCTGTTGTAGCAATCTTTTTAGAATGAAAAATACTTTCGTTTTTTCTATCATCATAGTGATGTCTAGAGATATGAATGCTTTCTAATTTATTTACTTTATCATAGTTTTTAAATTCTCTACAGTTATATCCGTTTGTTGATATCGCCACTTCCATATCTTCATCTATTTTATAAATTAAATCTAATACTTGAAATAGTTTCGTAGGATTTGTCATAGGTTCCCCACCGGTAATACTAATACCATGAAGCATATCTTTTTCTTTTAGATAACTGATGACAAAAGCTAGTTTTTCTAGATCTATCGTTCCAAAATCCTTACTTTGGCGATTAGCACAAAACTGGCAGTTTGCAAAACATTGATCTGTTAGTTTTATATATAGTCTTAAAGATGGTTTTGTTTTTCTTAGCTTGGTTGGACTATCTGAACAATAATAATCTTTTACTGGTAATTCTTCATCAAAGATTTTTATTCTTTCCATATTTAACAACCACCTCTATACGTACTCCTTTGTCCACTACAGCCAGTAGACCAATAAGATGGTTCATATGATGATCTGCAAGGATCACTGTGGTATTGATGATAGTGAATGGTTTCTTGTTCTCTTTTTACCTTTTTCTTAGGTTTATCTGATGCAGTATTTTCTAATAAAGCACTGATATCACAACTTCCTAGTTTTTCTTTTATGGTTAATAGTTCATCCGTGCAGTTAATTACTTGGTCTAGGTCACTTAATGTATTATCATCTGCCATTTTTGTTAAATCTAAATAACTTCTAAATTGTAATAAATTTCTTTTTGTTTCTTCTTTCTGGGTACTTTGATTTATGATTTTTCCTACAAAATCAATTAAATCTTGTCTTTCAAACATAATTATTCTCCTTTTAATAATTTATTTACATATTCTTTTGCTTTTTCATAACGTTCTTCGTAATTTCCTGTAATTGTTTCGTATTTAATGTGATTTTCTTTTAATATTTGTTTTAATATCTTATTATTTTCTTTTCTTACTTCGTCTTTTCCATAAGTTCTTGTGCCATCTTGTACCCAGGCGACATCTGGTTCTAGAAATAGATATAAATCATAATTATTTAAATTAGAAATACTCGTGGCAATAGTTTCAAAATCTTTTTCACTTTGTTCTTTAAAACCTAGTTTGTAATAATATAGTGTAATTAATGAATCGGTGTCGATAAATAGAACTTTATTGGCATGTTCTAAAGCAATCTTTTCATCTTGTTTATGCTGAAAAAGTATTTCAAAGTAGTGATACTTTTGCATATTATCAATTCCACCTGCTTCATCACAGATATATCTTCCTGCTTCTTCTACATGCGTAGTGTTATATGCTTTGGCTAGATTTCTAACTAGTGTTGTTTTACCACAACTTTCTGTACCAATGATGCATACTTTTTTTGTATAATATTTCCTTACACATGCTGGAAGATAATCAAAATATTTATATGGATTTTGTCTAATTTCTGTTGAAGATATATTAATTTCTTTTCTATCAAAATAGATAACTTTACTTTCTTTATAAAGATTTTCCCATAGGTTTTCTCCTTTATAATCACTTCCTGCAAATACTACGTCTATTTTTCTTCCTATATAGTTTTTTACATCTTGTACTCCTTGTTCCCAGTCATATGTTTCTTTATTTAAGTTCTTTGAATAGATTGGGAATACTTCTACATTTTCCATATCTTGAGTAACATTTTTTAGCCACGTGATTCTGGTTTTTTCGTCTATTTCTTTTGGATCATCACTGATACTTATTGGAATATATAATTTTTTGCATTGATTCTTTGCCATGATAATATCGTTTACATGTCCTAGGTGTAGAGGGTTAAATGTTCCTCCATACATTCCTATTTCATACATTTTACATCCTCCTTTGCAATCTTTGACCAGTTATAATAACCATAGAAAGCATTTACTAAATATACTGCCCACATGGTTACCATAATGTAGTCTTTTACGTGCCACCACATAATTACTGTAATAATATCTATTACTATCCATAGTAGCCATTGTTCTCTATATCTTAATACCATCAATAGATTAGCAACAACTGAGATTACTGTAGAGGCGCTGTCTAGTAAAGGATTTGTACCGCCTAAGTGATCTAATAAATATTGGTATAGAAAAATACCTATTCCTGTAATTATTAATAAGATAATAGAATGTTTTATATTTAGTTTTTTTCCTTGTACTTCACCATCTTCTTTCTTGGTATTTTTACTCCATAAATAGTAACCAATGAATTGTAATGGTAGATAATAGATAGCATTTAACATCACTTCTCCATAGTATTTATGGATCCAAGCTACAACGATATATCCTAATATGTTGAAGAATCCCCAGAAGTATTGACTACGTTTTCCTTTGGCACATAGTACTACACAAAATATTCCAGATATCGCAGCAATCGCATCAATTACTATATAAATTAAACTATCTTCTTTATTTATGATGGCAAAATAGGTAGTGAAGAGTGTGACTGCTAGAATCATACTCCATTCAAAGACTGAAAACTTTTTAATAGCTTTTAATAACATGATAGACACTTCCTTTCTTTTCTTCATATAAATGGTTTTCTTTGATATAGTTATAAATTTTTCTATCTATATATACTCTTGCTTTTAGGCTATTGTTTTGTTTTAAATATGTTCTGATTTTTGTAGATGAAATTGTTTTTTCTTTTACTTTTGTTACAATGATGTTTTGTCTATATTGCCTATATTTTTTTAATAGTGACTCAACTTCATCTGTTTTTCTTTTGATAACTAATATTTTGTAGTTTTTTAAAATCTCTTGTCCGTTTTTCCATTTGTCGATGTAACTTAAGTTATCTGTTCCGCAAATGAAATAAATTTCATCGTCTTTATATTTTTTCTTAAAATGTTTTAGAGTTTCGTAAGTATAGATTGGTTTTTGTTGCAATTCATATTTACTAATTGCCATGTTTTTTTCTTTTTCTATCATTAGTGATAGCATATCTACTCTTTTTTCGTTTGATATTAGATTTGTTTTATATTCATATTTCATACCTGTTGGTACAAAGATTACTTTATCTACATATCCTTTTTTTATTAACACTTTGGCTATTTTTTTATGCATTTTATGAGGTGGATTAAAACTTCCTCCAAATATTCCTATTTTCATAAGTTTTTCTCCTTTCTTAAGGTTAATATTTTTTCTTTTCCATTGAATAATGGTTTTAATGATTCTTTTTCATGTAAGGCATTGATGATTTTTGCGATGCTTTCTGAACAGTTTACTGTATATAGCCAATCTTTTTCTTTATATTCTTCTGGTATATAAGATAAGTTTGTTGTATATAGCTTGTCGAAGTAATTATTTTGATAAGCTTTATCAAATTCTTCTATTCCTTCTGTAAATAGTGAGAAAGTTGCGATAAAGTATACTTTTCTTGCTCCTTCTTTTTTTAATCTTTCTCCTACTTCTAACATAGAAGTACCACTAGCTATCATGTCATCTACAATTAAAATATCTTTTCCTTCTACACTTGGTCCCATGTAAGTGTGTTCTATGATAGGATTTTTACCATTTACTACTTTTGTTAAATCACGTCTTTTATAGAAAACTCCTACATTAGTATCTAACATTTCGGCAAAGTATCTAGCACGTTCTGTTGCTCCCATATCAGGGCTGATTACTAAAATATCTTCTAAATCTTCCTTGGTTAATAAATCTTCTAGGATTGTATTCGTTGGATAGAAGTTTTCAAATGGAAGATTTGGTATCGCGTTTGAAATTGTTGGGTCATGGGCGTCAAATGTAATGATATGATCTACTCCCAGATTTTGTAATTCTTGTAAAGCAATCGCACAATCAGCTGACTCTCTACCTTTTCTTTTATGCTGTCTTGATTGATATAGTAGTGGCATAATTAATGTTATTTTTTCTTTATATCCAGAGATTGCTGATATTGTTCTTTTAATGTCTTGAAAGTGTTCATCTGGTGCCATATGGTGAGTAAATCCATGCATATTATAAGTAATTCCATAATTTCCTACATCTGCTAAAAGATAGATATCTTTTTCTCTTACGGAATCTTCTATTTTTACTTTTCCTTCTCCATTAGAAAATCTAGAAGATGTGATGTTTAACATATAATTTTTATTTGTGTTTCTTAATTTATTTAACTTAGCATTTACTTCTTTTCCTATTTCTTTGATATTATCTAAAGCAATGATTTTCATATTATTCATAATTTCACCTCTTATTAACATTTTATTAATATCTTATTTTAAAAAAATATACTATCTTCTAAATTCCTTTACTTGTCTTTTGGCTTCTATTTTTATTCCATTACAATAAGGTTTTTCTTCTTGATGCTCCATTTGTCCATAACCTGTCCATTCTGTATCTATGCCATTATCAATCCATAGTTTATTTACTTCATATCCTTGTTCTTCTAATAGGTTTTTAAAAATTCCTTCATACTCTTCAAACGGAATTACTCTTTTTACTGGTATTTCTGTATCTAACAATGTTGTAGTTCCAGAAAGTTCTATTGTTGTAACTGCTGCGGCATGTTCAGTTGTATAGTAATCAACTTGTTCTTTTTTGTTTTCATTTTTACAATTCCTTTAATATCTTCTTTTGATCTATAATAGTCTGTCAAAATTCTTTCCACTTTATCTTTACTAATTGTCATTTCCATAGTATCTCTTCTTTCTTTTTATTATTTTGTTAATAACATATATTAAAAGTTTTACAGATTTTTCATCTGTTATTAACATTATATTAATATCTGATTAATTTGTCAACTACTTTTTTATTTTTTTATAAAAAAGAATCTCAAGTTCGAGATTCCTAATTATTTTTTTGTTACTTTATCATAGTCTTCTTTTGATATACCTACTACAGGGGTAGCTATATTTTCTTCGTTTTTAACTACTATTGGTAGCCCGTTCTCAAATGTATTTGCCCATTCTTCTCTTGGTATATTACATGGTATTTCTAATAGACCTGTTGCAAAGCCTAAAACCATCAATCTATCCATAGTACGATGTAAGTCCGTCCATTGGCTTCCATCTTTTTTTATGCATAAATTTGTAAAAGTCGTTCCTGTTTCTATTCCATAAAGTTCATTTATCATGTTATTAATTTCACTTTTATGTTCATTTAATCTCTCTGTATTAAATACAACCGCAGTAGCAACTCCGATTGCAAAGGAAAAATCTTTAGTTGGCTTTCCGTCTTGTAGCTCTTCTTCCTTGAATAAACACTCGTTAAAGATTTGATTTACGTTTTTAGCAGTTAAATATCCTTTGCTTTTAGTTAGTTCTTGCAATTGTCTTAATAGCTCTCCTTCAGATAAAGGAATGTCTGGACTTCTATGGTTGTAGGTTCCTACTACTTCCTTTATAAAGGCTTTAACCATTCCTTCGTATTCATCTGGATATTTACTTTTTATTTCTTTACTTTTTTGATGAAACTGTTCTAGTATTTCTTCTGTTCTATTTTTTCTTATTGTTTTTAATAAAAATGATGGGTCTTCTCTATTTATATAACTTATTATAGCCATTTCAAATATTTTAGTATTATTCTTTTCTATTAATTTTTGAAATTTTTCTAATTCTTCCAAGGTATATATCGATTTTCCGTAATAATGAAACCAATGGTTTAATAGTTGAAATTTTTCCTCTTGTGTATATTCGTTCCATTCTTTTATTTCCATAGTATTCCTTCTTTCTTTTTTTATTATACAGAAAAAGCTTGAATTTTCAAGCTTAATTATCTATTTGATCTAGTTCTTTTAACCATGCTTCCATTGAAGCATCGCTTGGCATGCGTAAGTCTCCTCTAGGTGATAAGCTGATGCTTCCTACTTTTACTCCATCTGGGATACAATTTCTTTTAAACTGTTGAGTAAAGAAACGTCTGATGAAAACTTTTAACCATTTTTTAATTTCTTCCTTGGAAAAACTATTTTTAAAAGTATGTTTCGCTAATGTATAGATTTTCTTTGGAGTTGCTCCATATCTTAAGAAGTGATATAGATAGAAGTCATGTAGAACGTATGGTCCAATACTTGATTCTGTTTTTTGTAAGATATTCCCAGCTTCATCTGGTGGTAATAATTCTGGGGAGATTGGAGTATCTAAGATATCTTGTAATACTTCTTTCTTTTTACCATCTGTAGTATCTTTTACCCAGGCTACTAAGTAACGTACTAATGTCTTGGGAATAGATGTATTTACAGCATACATACTCATGTGGTCACCATTGTAAGTACACCAACCTAAAGCAAGCTCAGATAAATCTCCTGTACCAATGACTAATCCATTTTCCATATTCGCAACATCCATCAATATTTGCGTACGTTCTCTTGCTTGAATATTTTCATACGTAACACTTCGATCCGCCTCAGGTAGCCCAATATCTTTCATATGAAGAAGGGATGCATCCTTGATACTAATTTCTTTTAAGGTTGCTCCATATTCTTTTACTAAATCCATGCTATTTTGATAAGTTCTATCTGTTGTTCCAAATCCTGGCATCGTAATTCCAATAATATCTTTAGGATTTCTTTTTAGTTTTTCATAGGCTTTTACAATTACTAAGAAAGCAAGTGTTGAATCTAGGCCTCCAGACATTCCAATTACACATTTAGGATTTCCTACTTGGATTAGACGTCTTGCTAGAGCTGTTGACTGAATTTCTATAATTTCTTCACATCTTTTATTTCTTTCTAATTCATTTGATGGTACAAATGGATATTCTTTGTATTCACGATTTAATTCTTTTATATTGTCTTTGATATCTAGTTTTATGATTTTATATTCTTCTAAGTTTGAATTTTTCATAAAACTTCTATTTTTGATACGATCATTTGCTAATTTTAATACATCGATATCTGCAGTAATTATATTACTTTCTAGCTCAAAACGTTTATTCTCTGCTAGAATTGATCCATTTTCATAAATCATACTAGCTCCACCAAATAAGATATCTGAAGTCGATTCCATAACTCCGCTTGATGCATAAATATAAGCTGATATTGTTCTTGCTGATTGACTAGATACTAAACTCTTTCGATATTCTTGCTTACCAATTAGTTCATTACTACTTGATAAGTTAAAAATCATTGTTGCACCAGCTAAAGCATGACTGTTACTTGGAGGATTTACTGTCCATAAATCTTCGCATATTTCGATTCCAAAGGTTGCTTCTTTTAATGTCTTATCTTGGAATAATATATTTGTAGTGATTGGAACTAGTTGACCTAATATTTCTATTTCTTCTGTTATTAATTCTTTACTAGAAGAAAACCATCTTGCTTCATAGAATTCTTGATAGTTTGGAATATAAGTTTTTGGTATTACTCCTAGAATTTTTCCTTTTGTAATTACTACTGCACAATTAAACAGCTGATTATCATGTCTTAGTGGCATTCCTAGAATAGAAATGATATCTATATCTTTGGTTTCGTTTAATACTTTTTCTAATGCTTTTATACTGTCACCTAGTAATTGTTCTTGTAAAAATAAGTCTCCACATGTGTATCCGGTTAGAGATAATTCTGGTGTTGTTACAATAGAGACACCAAGTGTTTCTGCTTTTTTTATTTCGTTTATTATAACTTCTGCATTTTTTAATGGATTAGCTAAAGCTAATTTATTTACAATAGCGCCTACTCTTATAAATCCTAATTCTTTCATATTCATTCTCCTTTTTTATAGTGTATCAAATATTTTATTTTTTTACTAAACTTTTTGCCTTTTCTATAGTAAATTGAGATTGGAGATCTGTAATATATCCACGTTCTACTAATTCTATTGTTTCATCAAAGCTACATTCAAAATAACGGATAATTTCATCTTTATCTAAGTTCTGTTCTTTTGTTTTTTTACAACCTAGTGCTAGCATACTATAGTTATATGCTGCACTGCATCCTTGATCTTGATAGAAACTAGCTAATAGTTTCATTTCTTCTGGCACGTACCCTGTTTCTTCTTCTAATTCTCTTTTTCCTGCGGTTAATGGATCTTCTTCTTTTTCTAAATATCCAGCAGGTAATTCTACACATACTGTTTCTTTTGTAAATACCCTTGGTTGTACTACTAATAAAGTATTTCCTTCTTTTGTGATTGGTAAGATAATTGCAGCATTACCATCACTTCCCCCTTTTACTATTTTTTCTCTTGGTATTATTATTCCATTTTGCAGTTTACAATTATAACTTTCTACATTAATGAATCCTTTTCTTTGGATAGGCTCTGTTCCTTGATATATAAATTCCTCTTTTTTTCTTTCTTTTGTGATTGTTTGTAATTCTTTTATATAATCTCTTAATTCTTCTAGTTTTTCTTTGCGCACTTTACATATTCCTTTCCTTTTTTTGCTATTTCATTTTGATGAAATTCAATTAGTTCTTGTTTTAATGCTCTTAATTTATCTGATAAGTCTACGTAATATTCATGCGGTTTATCAATTCTTGTAACTTCTGGGTATAGTGTTTCAAATTCTTTTTCGCAATATTCTTGTTTTTCTTGTAAACTTGGATCTTGATATACTAATTCTCCGTTTTTAAAAATTGGCACCAATAGACTTCTAACATTATAATTTTTTAATTCTGTTTTTTTCCATGTTTCTACTGGGTGAACTAGTGTATAGTGATCTTTACTAATTTCTTCTTCGTTTAATGTAATGACATCTCCTAGAGCATATCCAGTATCTTTGTCATAGAAACGATATACTTTTTTGCTACCTGGATTTATTGTTTTAATACTATCGTTACTTACTTTAATTCTTGGTTTGGCTTCCTTATTTTCTTCTACTGCTACTAGTTTATAAACTCCTCCTACTCTTTCTTTAGGGGCGGCGATATTATCTCCTGCACCAATAGAATTAATCTTTGCTCCTTGAGTAATTAAATCACGAATCGTATATTCGTCTAATCCGTTTGATAAACAAATTCCTGCATCTTTATATCCAGCTTCGTCTAACATTTTTCTAGCTTCTTTTGATAAATATGCTAAGTCCCCACTATCAATCCGTATTCCTTTCAATGGATATCCATTTGGTGTTAGGTATTCGTTTGCTACTCTGATAGCGTTAGGAATTCCACTATGTAAGGTATCGTATGTATCTACTAGGAAGATACAGTTGTCAGGATTACTTTTTGCATATTTTAAAAATGCATCATATTCATCTTCACTTTCTGTTACTAATGAATGAGCCATAGTTCCCATGACAGGAATATCATATTTCATACCTGCATAAGTGTTAGATGTTCCTACACATCCACCGATATATGCACACTTACTTGCTTCTACTGCAGAATCAATTCCTCTAGCACGTCTTGCCCAAACTCCATTACTGGAATTCCTTTTGCTTCATTAGTAATTCTTTTTGCTGCTGTTGTTACTAATGACCCATGATTGAAGTTAGTAAGTAATGCTGTTTCTAATATTTGAGCTGTTACTGCATCTGCTTTTACTGTTAATACTGGTTCGTTTGGAAATACTACGGTTCCATCTGGTACAGCATAAATATCTCCTTCAAATTTCAAGGTGCTTAAATACTCTAAGAATTCCTCACTAAATTTTCCTAATCTTCTTAAATATTCTATTTCTTCTTCTCCAAAATGGAAGTTTTTAATATAGTCTATTGTCTCATCTAATCCTCCACTAATTGTGTATCCTCCTTCAAAGGGATTTTTACGGAAGAAAATATCAAAATATACTTGTTCATCTTTCTTTCCTTCATTGAAATACGTCTCGGCCATTGTTAACTCATAAAAATCTGTCATTAATGTTTTATTATTCATACTTATTCTCCTTTTCTTTTTAGCTTTTTATTAATATCAACATTTTAAAAAAATAATTATCTTTTCTTACTTACTAAATTTATTCCTTGTAACTTCATTAAACGTTTAGCTGCTGCAACATATTCTCCTCTATTTTCTTCGTCGAATGTTGCGATTGCATCTTCGTGTACAATAATATCAACTTTACGATTCCACTGATCATAGTAATTAGCAAGTCCCATAATTCCATTAAAAACACAAATATCTGTACAGCAACCAACTTCTTCCACCCTCTTAATATTATTAGCCTTGGCAATCAATTCTCTAAAATCAGGCGCTTCCATAAAACTTGTAGAATTCTTTTCAATTGATATTGTATCATCTTCATCTTCATATGGTTTTAATTCGTCTACTACTTCGGCTTCTTTTGTACCTCTAACACTATGCTTTTCGTCGTTAAAACGTCTAAACTCAACAGCATCTTTATCATGAGTATCTTTAACAAAGACAATAAGATATCCTTTAGCACGTGCTTCCTTAATTAGCTCTATTTGTCTTGGTATAATTCTTGCGATTGCTTCATCATGTAAAGCTCCTTCTTTTGCAAAACCATTTATCATGTCAACAACAATTAACATTCCTTCATAAACTTCTAAATTTTTAATTTTTTTCATTTTTCACTTCTCCTTATTAACATTTTATTAATAACATATGTTTCAAAAAATACAAGTCAGCTGTACTTGTTATTAACATTATATTAATATCTAAAATATTTGTCAACCCTCTTTTTAATATTTTTTTTAAACATGGAACAAAAATAAAAAAGACATCAATGATGTCTTAATTATTAGCATGTTTTTTTATATAAGTAATTCCTGCAGTGATTGTTACTAAACCAATTACTGTAAATACTATATTTTCTTTCGTACCAGTATTTGGAACTGTTATATTATCTGTTTCGGATGTTGTGGTAGATGTTGAAGGCGCAGTATCTGTAGAATCTGGTGTTACCGTTTCTGATGAAGTTGTAGTATTATCGCTGGATTCGCTTGTTGTATCTTTTTCATCTGTTGTTTCTACATCTAAAGTTATATTTGAATCATTATCTTTTGTTGTAGTATCCTTTTCTTCAGTTTTTGCGTTATTATTTACTTTAGAGACATCTGGCTCTGTAAATTTATTAATTACAGAAATCAGTAGTAATCCACCGGCAATAATTAATACTAATACTACAATGTAACGAATGTAATTTCTCATACTTCCACCTCTTTTTCGTAATCTATTATACTTATTTTTGTAGAAATTGCAAGCATTTAAAGTTCTTTTATTACTTTACAAGGATTTCCTGCCGCTACTACATTGGAAGGAATATCTTTTGTTACTACACTGCCAGCACCTATCGTTGTATTATCTCCAATAGTTATACCTGGTAAAATGGTAGTGTTTCCCCCTATCCATACATTATTACCGATGGTAACAGGTACTCCCTTTTCTAGATTTTTATTTCTTCTTTCTATATCTAATGGATGAGTTGCGGCATAAATATTTACATTTGGTCCAATAAACACATTGTCTCCAATCTTTACTTCTGCAGTATCTAAAATCGTTAGATTATAGTTGGCATAAAAGTTTTTTTCCTATAGTTATGAAATATCCATAATCACAGTGAAATGGTTGCTCGATGGTGAAATTTTCTCCTATGCTATTTACTATTGTTTTAATTAATTTCTTTCTTTTTTCAATTTTAATTGGATCTAAGGCACTAAATTTGTGACATAACCTTTGAGTATAGAGATGTTTTATTTGCATTTTTCTATCATTGACGATATTGTAATATTTTTCTTTTTCCATTTTATCTCTCATATCATATTTATTATAGCAGAAATATTTTTGATTATCTTATTGTTGTTCTAATATAATTTTTCTATATATCTCTTGGCACTTATTAAAACTTTCTTTTTGTATTCTTTCATCTTTTTGATGAGCTGTTATTGGACCTGGGCCTAAGATAATAATATTTTTATCTGGCAGAAAAGAAGCTTCTGTTACATAGTTTAGGCCAATTGCTTTTTTAGTTGTTATCGTTTCTATTTTTTCTATTACTTCTTTTTTATTTGTTACTGCTGCGTTTAAGTTATTTAATATACTTGCTTTTCCTTGATATTTTTTTGTTAATTCTTCTATTTTTCCAATAATTTTTTTATTATGTTCTTTTGTGATTGTACGAAAGTCAAAAGTAATCTCACAAGTATCTGGTACTTTATTTATTTCGCCTCCTCCATTTATCTTTGATAAGTTAAATGTAGTATATGGTACTTCGTATAATGGAAGCTTTTCTTTTCTTAGCTCAGTTGCGAAGTCTTTTACTTCTTTTATAAAATCTAATGCTTTATATAGAGCATTTTCTCCTAATTCCGGGGTAGAAGAATGAGCACTTTTTCCATGAAAAGTTATACTAAATTCAATACACCCTTTATTAGCAATAGCTGGTACTAGGTCTGTTGGTTCTGGAAAAATTACTGTATCTGGTAAGTTAATGTTATTTTTAATAAGCTCAGTGATTCCTTTAAAACTGATTTCTTCGTCATAAGTAAAACAAAGCATGCAAGGAATATCTATTGGTAGCGTTGTAACTACTTCTAGTAAAGCAGCGGTTCCCCCTTTCATGTCTGATACACCTAATCCATAATAGTTATCTTTATCTTCTGTTAATTTAAGTGCTTCTTTTGTCCAGTAAACTGATTTATCTACGGTATCTGTATGACAACAGAATGCTACTGTTGGATTACCTCTTTTAGCAACTAAAACTTTTTCTTTTTCTTCTCCAATTTCTTGGAAATCAAAGCTTTTATTCTTTAATAGACTTTTGATATAAGCTCTGATTTTTTCGTTTTCTTCATCATTGATTGTATTTATTTCAATTAGATTTTTTAGTATATCACTCATTATTTTTGCCCCGCTTTATTATAGTATGTTTTGGTATAACCTGATTTTTGTAAGTCAATTACTGGGAAGATACGATCATTCATAGCTCCAGTAGGATCTTCTTGCCAAGTATAGTTTCCATTATTATTACTATAGTCTAATTTTAATCCAATTCCTCTAAATAATTTAGAAGAATCTGAAGAATCTAAATCTGGTCTTGTTTCTAGTAAAGAGATATATTGGTTCATAAAATCTTGTTTTTCTTCTGTTGTTAGTTGTGGTATTACGATACTTTTCCCATTCTTTCTCTTTTCTCTATCTTCTTTTTGAACTCTTTCTACTGCACTTTCAAAAGATTCTTTTCTATCTTTTTTGAAGTATCTCATAGCATTGGTACGGTAACCTAAAAGTTTCTTATCGCTTTGTAAAGAATTGATTATTTCTTTTCTTACTAACTCACTAGCGATATTTTGACCACGATATTCTTTTAATACACCTATTTCTTCAATATAACGCATTCTGTCTTGATCTTCTGTGATGTATTTTTTCTGATCTTCTGGAATCGTATCTGTTGCGATTAAAAATCCTACTACTTCCTCTTTTATTTCTGGTGTCCAGATTGTTGTATCTGTTTTTACATAATCATCTATTACTCCTCTTGCTGCCTCTTCTGTCCAAGTTTCATAAAATGGTTCCCCATTAAAAATATCACAGTAACATCTAGCTAGAGAACCTAGTTGTTTATCTTCCACTAATTTAATTTTACAATTGTTTCTTACTTGGTCTTTTAACCAAGTATAATATAAGTTTTTAAAATTTATCATATTCTTTCTCCATTCATTCAAATTTTTGTAATAAAAAAGTTATAGACCTTGTGCCTATAACCTCATTTATAATATAAATTATTTAGAATAGGTATCGACACAAGCATCACAAAATAGCCCTTGTCGATACCACGTTTTAATGTCGTATTAACAAGCGCATAATTTTATGATGATGATGTCCAAAAATTCTATTCATCATAAGATTCGTCCCTTTCTTTTGTTGCAACTAATGTACATCAAAAATTTGTTCATGTCAAGTTTTTTATAACTTTTTTATAGTTTTGCTTATACTATATTAAAGGTGATGTTATGGAGTTAAATAACCTAAAAGTTGCTCATCGTGGCCTATTTGATAATAAAAAAATTCCTGAAAATTCATTGTTAGCGTTTCGCAGAGCAATCTCTTTTCATATTCCTTTTGAACTTGATGTTCAGCTTACTAAGGATAATGTTATTATTGTCTTTCATGATATGAATTTAAAGAGAATGTGCGGTGTTGATAAATATATCTCGGATATGACTTATGATGAAATAAGAAGGCTTTCATTGTTATCTACTAAAGAAAAAATCCCTACATTTCGAGAAGTATTAGAATTAACCAATGGTTCTGTACTTTTAGATATTGAAATAAAAAAGACAAATCGTGTAGAATTTGTCTGCAATAAAATTTTAGAGGAATTAAAAAATTATCAGGGAGATGTTTTATTAAAATCTTTTCATCCGAGTATCGTTCGTTATTTAAAGAAAAAGTCAACTTATCCAGTTGGTCTTTTGGTTACAGAATATCCTCCTTCTAAATTATATAGCTATCTCATTAGTTCTTCTTTTTTAGTAAAGTATTGTCATCCTGATTTTTTAGCTATTAATAAAAATATTATTAAAAAGAAAAGACTCCAATATTACAGAAAAAAGATGCCTTTGTTTGTGTGGACTATTCTTAGCCAACGCGAGTTAGATACATTTTCTGATTATGCTGATTCCTTTTTATGTAATGATTTACCTTATTTAAATAGTAATTGACAATTATTTGTATTTTTTTTAAAATAAGTGTTGATTTACGAGGTGAAATTATGCAAGAAATAGTAATTCATGTTCGCCAATTTCCTATTTTTCATAGTGAATATATTCAAAATGTTTTTGATTATTATACATTAACTGATAAAGAGAAAAAATTGTATCAGAAAGTTCAAGATGCTTTATATCGATTAACGACTGTAGATGTTCCAGATGACTTGCTAGAGTTTTTTATTGATCAAAAGAAATTCTCTCCTTCTTTGATTCATTCTATTTCTTTTCAACAGTTATTAAAAAATATTGAATCTAATCAAGTCCGTACACAGATTTCTTCTCAAATTCCTGATTTCTTAGATGATTCTATCGCGGTTTGTGTACCTGCAAAAGAAGAAGTTATTACTCGCTTGCAAAGAGTTTCTCAATTAGCAAATAATGGTCCATATCCAGAATTTTATTATTACCAAATACCAATATCAGAAGAAGAATTATTTACTACAAAACAAGGATATAAAAAAATAAAAGAAGAGTATCTTCCTTTTTTACCATATTTAGATTTAAGTAAAATTGAATTTACAAACACAGACCTTAGAAATATAGATTTTTCTGATACAAACATAGAACATATTGATTTTCCCACAGCATATCAACATAGTATCACTGGTGCTAATTTTCAAAATGTTAATCTTTTTGGAAAACAATTAGAAAATATTGATGCTAGAGGTGCTAATCTATGTGGAACATATCTAGCGGTTAATAGTGATAGTGTCATGTTGGATGGAGCAAAGATGGATTCTAGTATACTATTATTAGCTAATGATAGAGTTATTGCTAATCCTGAACGTCAAGGGTTTTCTTTTATAAAAACGAAAAAAAGTGTTAAAATTCATTTTTAGCACTTTTTTATTTTTAAAATAGTTAATAATTCATGGATATTATCAATTTTATTCTTATACTCTTTTACAGTTCCAAAACCATAAGTTGCATAAACAAATGGAATCTTTGCATATTCTGCTGCTTCTTTATCTTTGTCTGTATCCCCAACATAAATAGGATTGGATAGATGATTTCTTTTTATCAGTAGTTTTATATTTTCTCCTTTTGTTAAACCGGTTCTACCGTTATTTTCAAAGTCTGAAAAATACTCTTTTAAATTACTTGTTGTTAAAAAAGATTCAATATATCCTTCTATACAATTACTTACAATATATAGTTTGTAATTTTTAGATAATAGTTTTATGACTTCTTCTACTCCATTGTATAAAGTACCACCATGTTTCATTAAGTATTTTGTGTTTTCTTGGATTGCTTCTTTTGTATACTTTTCTCTTGTTTCTTTATCTAAATATCCATAATATTTTTTTGCAGTTTCTTCAAAGGTACATCCCATAGCAGATTTAATAACTTCAACAGATACATCTTCTACTATATCATTATGTTGTTTTTTTATTTCTTTTAATACTTCAACTGTGCTATTTAGAGCACTCCAAAGGGTACCATCTAAATCAAAAATGATGCTGTCTATATTATTCATTGTTCCTCCTATACTATGATTTCTTGATTTTCTTTTGGTATTATTAAGTTTTCAATAGGATTATCTATTGCTACTTGTCTAGTGCTATTATGCATGTGTGTAGCGATGATTGTTTTATCTTTATATTTATTACAGATATCTTTGATATCTAAATATCCCATGTGCGAATGGTTTCCTTCTGCTTTTAGACTCATATCTAAAATGGAAACATCTGAATCTTCTACTATTTTATCTTTTGCAGGACAATGCATAGAGTCACCAGAGAAGCCTACCTTTTTATTTACTTTATGAACTATATATCCGAATGCAGGTTTTATTTTTCCATGTTTTACATTTCTAGTTTCAATTAAATACTCTCCTAGACGGATGTTACTTCTTCCTTTATATTCGATAAACTCTATATTAATACTATTCATTACTTTACGAAAATCATATGGAAAACCTATTCGAAATAGAAGCTTTAATTTCTTTATTGTTCCATAAGGACAGATTACTTTAATTGAAGTTTTGTCTTTATTAAAGTATTTACCTAGCATTAAAAATGGTAAGTCGAAAAAGTGATCACCATGTAAATGGGTAATTAAAATAGTATCGATATGTAAAATATCATAATTTAAATGTTTTAAATATTTAATAACACCATTGGGAACATCCACTAAAATATGGTCATCAATTAGATAAGAGGCACTCATAACACCAGAACCAATAGATCCACTACCAATAATATTTATTTTCATTTTATCACCTATTTTCTTTTTTCTTCTTTATATCAAATTTATAAACAGTGATGATTGCTCCAACAAGTTCTATTATTGTAGCAATCAAACCGGTAATTGCTAAAACCTTGATATTATATAAAATATAGAGACTACAAGATATAATTTCTGTTGTTCGAATTACTGTTAAATTTCCATGCCATAAAGCAATACTATATAAAATCACTGCAATCATTGGTAAAAAACTAATAACACCAGTATATGATAATGAGGAAAAGAAAATCATAAGGACAATTGTTATTATTAACCAATAAACTGGAGGTCTTTTCTTAGGATATCGATTAAATATCTATTTCGAATCATACAAATTAAGTTTATAAAACATCCTGTATAAGCATTTAAAAACAAATATTGTAAAGCATATAGTAAACTCGAAATACTTTGGTAAAGTAATAATTTCGTTTTGCTGTTTTTTTGCAAGCTAATTATTAATATTGTTAATGCGAGTGCTCCAAATATTTGAGCAACTATAAAATAAAACATAATCTACCTCTATCTAATAAATTCTTCACAAACTTTTTTAATTTTTTCTTCCTGTTTTAATAACCACCATCTAATTTAATAATTTCTCCATTTAGGTAGCTACAAGCATCACTCACCATAAAAGATACGAAAGATGCAATTTCTTCTACTTCAGCAAATCTTTTTAAATAAATTTTGTCCGTTTCTTCTTTGATTAGGTCTTTTGGTAATTGTTTGTTCATCTCTGTATTTATCCATCCTGGAGCGATGGAATTCACGAATACATAAGGAGCGTATTCTAAAGCAAAATTGTGTGTTAAAGATATTACTGCTGCTTTGGATGCATCGTAATCAATACTTGTCGGAAAAAAAGCATTTATTCCATTGGTTGAGGAAATGTTAATGATTTTTCCATGCTTCTTTTCAAACATTTCTCTACCAATATATTTACTCATTAAATAAGTAGAAGTAACATTATTTCTAATCGTTTCATTAAATAGTTCTGTAGAACGTTCTTTTATTTCCATATCTTCTACTATTGCCGCATTGTTAATTAAAACATCTATATGGTTAAAACGATTTTTAACAATTTCAAGTAACTTTAGTACTTCCTCTTCTTTTGAAACGTCTGCCATAACTCCAATGGCATTGGTAGAATAATTCTCTTCAATATGTTTTACAACTTTATCTACTTGTTCTTTTTCAACCATATCATTTACAACAATATCGTAACCATCTTTTGCCAATTGGTAACAAATAGCTTCCCCAAGACCACGTCTAGCACCGGTAACGATTGCCACTTTATTTTTCATATTATCACCTAATATTCATTATATCATAAAAGAAAAAGTACTGAAATAACAATTCCGTACTTTCCATTAATCATAATAATATTTCATTTCTACATATTCACTACTAGTGTATTGGAAACCATTTTTTTCATAGATACTCTTTCCATCTTCCGATGCTCCTAATTGAATAAATGTAATTTCTTTATTACTCATTTCATGAATCATTTGTTTTACAAGTTCTGATGCAATACCGCGTTTACAATATTCCACTCTTGTATAAACTCCATACATTTCACCATATTTACCATTCATAAATCTAGGGCTTGGAACTTTTTCAAATATATTTACTATGAAAGAAGAGGCGATTTTTTCTTTATCATAGGCAACATAAATAAAACAATCTTGATTCAAATGTTTTATTAAGTACTCTTTCATGTTTTTTTCTAAGAACGGAAATCACATCATCTTCTAAAAAAGTGTTATATTCTATTAAATATATAATTCTTAAGTCAATAATGTCATCAATATTTTCTTCTGTTGCTTTTTTATATTCTATCATTATCTCACTTCTTTTCTATAAATTTTACATATCCAGCCGCTTTATCATAATGCAGACTTTCATAAAACTTCTGGGCTATTACATTATCACTTTCAGCAATTAAAGTAATAAAGGCACAATTATTTTCTTTCGCAAAAAAATCAATATAGCGAAACATTTCTGTTCCTATTTTCCTTCTTCTATATTCTTTTTTTACTCCAAAATTCCATACAGTAAGAAAAGGTCTTAATTCTTCTACGATATCATAATGAATCATTACTGTAGCGAAGCCTACAATTTTCTCATCTACTTTCGCAACAATATTATGATATAGTGGGTTCTCATCAATTTTATCATAGATAGAAAATAGTTTATTCATATTTGTTTTTAATTGATGATTTTCATCATATACTTCAATAGCTTCTTTTAAATCTTTTCTTTGTAATTTTTCTACACGAACTTTCATATATACTCCTATTATTTTCCTTTAATTGATGAATTGCTTCTTTCGTTAATATGTATTACTGGATTATTCTCTCCTTGAATAATATTTCCATTTCTTGCATCTAAGATAAAACTAAAACTATTGATATCTTCTACTCTGATGGTGGAAATTCCTTCTTCTTGTAGTTTTTTAGATAATTCTTTTAAATCTTTTTCTAGAATCATTCTACTTGGGTAGTCTTCTTCTTTTGGAGTTACTCCTAAAACTAATCCAATATAAATCGTTTTTTTTATATTTTCTTTCTGTTTTAGAATTTCTTCTTGTAATCTATCTATTTTCTTACACTTAATTGGAATATCATTATCTGTAGTTTCAAAATCATAAATACTATTTCCTCCAACGATATTCATATGTGCTAAATAAGCAAAGTTTTCTTCCCAGGCATATAAGGCAATACATGATTGTAATCCAACTGTTAATAGCATAGGCTTTTCTTTTGTTGCTACTTTGTATTCCCACATATTTACAAATTGAACTAAATTGGCATTAATGTTTTCTTCTTCAAATTCCATAATTTTTAATGCATTTTTTACAAATTCTTTTTCTTCCATTTTATTTCTCCAGATCTATTTTTATTATTCAATACTATATAATCCTATTTTCTCCAAAATTTCTTTCCATAATTTCTAATGCGCTCTTGTGACGTGATTTCCCGAACATACAAGCACAATAATCTTTTAAAATATAGAAATCATAACCATTTTCAAATAAATCAAAAGCCGTTTTTAAAACACAACATTCTGTATCAATACCACATAGATAGATTTTATCAATATTATTTTCTTTTATATATTTTTCTAATTCCTCATTTAATGCACTATATATATTTTTATTAAAAATTGGATGATTTTTTGTTGGAATTAAAAGTTTTTTATCTTCTCCTATACATCCATCGAAGTTTAATTCTTTGACATATCTACTATTTTTGGTATTTATAAATCTAGTAAAGGCAATTTTCCTATACTCATTACTGTTTACTAGATTGGTTATTTTTTCTACTACATGTTCTGTACTTTCATTAATAAATGCTTCCTGCATATCAATTACTAATAATAATGAATTCATACTTCCTCCATCTATATTTATATTATCTTCTATTTCGATTTTCTTTTGACCTGAAATCTAGCAATAGTCGCAACCCTTATTTGTAAATATCTTGTATTTTATCACACAAAGATTCTGCCAAATTTCGATGACTTTCTTCTGTTAAATGAACCCCGTCTATCCCAACTTCCAGGCCATCATTACTTAAGAAATAACAATTATTTCTTTTTGCAATTTCCTCATATATAGAGTTTAATTCCCTAGATTTTTCGGTTGCCCCTAAATATTTATTATCTTTCTTACAATAATCTGTAAATTCATTTATTACCGGTGGCGCTACTAATAGCAATTTGGGATAACTGTCCTTGCATTGAGATTTTCTATGAATAATTGTTTTCACAAAATATTTTTCTAAAATCTCGCCAATTTCTAATGCTGTTTTATGATAAGTATTTTTCAATTCATTGGTCCCGAGCATTAATACTACTAAATCTATAGGATCATGTGTATCTAGGCAAGGAATTAAATACTCATAGCCGTTTTTCCCTTCCTTTCCAGGTCTTAAGTCAGCAGATACTAGGGTTCTACTATTTAATCCTTCTTCAATTATTTCAAAGTCATCCCCTAAAATGCTCGCCAATAATTTAGTCCATCGTTTTTCATCACTATACCTTTCATGATTACTACCAGAAATATAGCCCCAGGTATTAGAATCACCATAACACAAAATTCTTACTTTTTTCATTATTATCACCAATTTTATTATACCACGTTTTTTGACAATTTCTTTTTTTAACTCCTACAACGCAATTGTATAGTAAAGAAAAGCGACTGTCAGCACTTTTTCAAACACTTGTTTTGTATGTTTCCTTTAAGATTAAAGCTTTGTAGTTATTTTTATAGTCTCTAAAAAATGCCTACTCCATCCTATATTGGAACTGTCAACAATGGTATCTTTATCAGATGAATCATAGTCTTTTAGAAAATTTTTCAATATAGGCTAGATTGCATACTATTATTTATGCTCTCTCGTTAACTGTTCTTCTAATTTATCAATAAAGAAACGTTGTGTCGGGTGAATATATTCTTTGGCCTCTTCCAAAGGGAACCATTTAATTTTATCCATCTCTGGAAATTCCATTAATTGTTTAGATTTTTTAGGCCACTCCATTTGAAAGGTATTACTTTTAAAAGAGGAAATATCACCATCAAAATAAGAATAAAACATGATAGCTAGTTTGTTTTTAGCTACTTTTCTCGCTGCTAGGAAAGAAATATTATTTGTAATTTCTAAATTAGTTTCTTCTGCTACTTCTCTTTTAGCAGCATCTAATACTTTCTCTTCTTTTTCAACTATTCCTTTTTGAACAGACCATGCGCCTTTGTCTTGCTTGTCCCAGTATGGTCCACCAAAGTGGGCAAGGAGAACTAAAAATCTATTGTTTTCTTTTTTATATAATAAAATTCCTGCACTTCTTTTCATAGATTACTCCCCTTCTTCATAAACTTCTTTTGCCATTCTAAACACTGCCCAAGCATTTGGCCATCCTGCATAAAAAGCAGCATGAGTAATAATCTCAGCCATCTCTTTTTTGCTGATTCCATTATTTTTAGCATTAATTAAATGGCTTTTTAAACTAGAATCTAAAATTCCCTTGCTCATTAATGCAACAACTGTAATTATAGAACGATCTCTTAATGATAATTCATCTTCTCTAGACCATACCTCTCCAAATAACACATCATCATTTAGTTCTGCAAACTTAGGGGCAAATTCTCCTAATTGTTCTCTTCCTGCAGTTTGTTTTATCATATTCATCTTCCTTTCTTTTACCATTTACATTATACTTCTTATATCTTACTTTAAGTCAATCTTTTTTTAAATAAATTTATTTTTACTGATATTAGCTCATTACCTTTTTTTACTTCTTCATATGATATATTGAAAGGAGGGAAAAAATAAGTGAATCAAGACAATTTAGAAAATATTATGCGAGATTGTTGCAATGAGAAAAAAGACGACTGCCTATGTAGAGTGTTAGATTGTGTTTGTAAAAAAGGAGTAACTGGTCCTACTGGTCCTACAGGACCTACTGGCGCAACAGGAAGACAAGGAGTAACTGGACCTACGGGGCCTACTGGTGCTAGTGGAGCTACTGGAATTCAAGGACCTACCGGTCCTACAGGACCTCAAGGCATCACTGGCCCTACTGGTCCTGCAGGGGAAGATGCTACAACATTTAATAGCTATGCCATGGTACACGATGAAACAAACTCTACTATATCTCACAACCAACCTGTCTTATTCCAAACTACTAATATTTCTAATAAAATTTCATACAATCCAGCTACTGGAGACTTTACTATCCCTGAAGAAGGAATTTATATTATTCACTGGTGGATTAACGTAAGGCATGCTGATAGTGATCATTCTACTTGTGAACCTAGAACTTTAGGTGTTGAATTGCATCAATTCTGGCCTTCGGATGTTTTAATTGCCCATTCTTCTACACATAATAAACTTACTTGTTGTGATACTGGTACTATTAGTGGTAATGCAATTTTTGCGGCACTTCCTGGAGCAAGCTATCGTCTAATTAATACATCTGGAATCGATATCAGTCTAGTACCAAATGATTTATATTCAGCTGCAGTTTCTATTACTAGAATAGTGTAATCTTTAAAAGGAGTCATCGAGACTCCTTTTTTATATTAATTACTTTTTTCTTTTATTTTATTCTTATACAAATCAATTTTATAATTTAGGAAACTTAGAGTTTCTTCTTTTTCTTTCATCTCTTGTAATAGTATTTCTTTTTGATTTAATAGCATCTCTAATCTTTTTTCTTCCCCTGTTTTTTTATCATGTATCAATTCTAAAAATTTTATTATATCTTCTAATTTAAAACCGGCTTTTTTCATACATATGATAAAGTTTAATCTTTCAATATCTTCCTCCTGATACTCTCTAATGCCGTGTTCTTTCTTTATATCTTCTAAAAGCCCTATTTGTTCATAATACCGTAAAGTTGCACTAGGTATACCTAGTTCTTTGCTTACTTCTCCTATTTTCATTGTCTCCTCCTAATAGCTCGCTTATTGTTTTATTCTTATCTTGACCAATCTATTTTAAATATTCCTACTCCATCTTCTATAAAGCCATTTTTTAAATAAAACTCTTTATCTTTGGTATCAGAAATTAATTCTATTCTATTAAATTGTTTTATCGTGGTAATTTGGCTAAGTAAGGTCGTACCTATTTTTTGATTCTGATATTCAGGGGCTACTACTAAATAGCTAATGAATAAGTTTATGCATTGGTCCGATAAAGCGGTAACTAACCCAATTAATTTATTGTCGTCATAGGCAAAAATTTTGTAAGTACTATTTTTTATTGATGTATATAACTTTTCTGGGTATTTTCCAGAGTTCCAATTTACGCTTAAAAATAATTGGGCAATTTCTTCTTTTGTACAGGTCATTTCTGTTTTGTAGTTAATCATACCTATATTTTCTTCTTTTTATTATTACTTTCATAGATTACTGCTTCATATAATAAATCTACTAGATGATTACTAGGTTCTAAGTTATATTTTTTTATAATTTTATTAAATACATCATAAGAATGTTCCATATTTAGATATGGATAAATAAGCTCTTTTTTATTTTTTAAATCCTTTAGGTAATCTAATGTATAAGTGTCTTCTATAATTAATAAAGGTAGATTCTTGGCCCAGGATTTAAATTTTTCTGGTATAAAATGAGGATTATCTACATAGGTAAATGCTTCTTTATCATACTGAATTACTTCTTTTAAATCTTTATTTTCTATTAGTTCGTCTTTGATGCGATAGTCAAATCTATCTAGAAGCTTTAGCCCTTCTAATTTTAAAGCTGATATTTGGGCGATTATACCTTTTTCTGCTTTAGAATGAGTAGGTATTACTTCTACAATAATATATTTATCTTTTTCTAAATTCATACTTTATACCTCCTTATTTTCTAATATTAATTCTTCATATTGATTTAGTAACTGAGAAAAATATTGAAATCCATCTTCAAACACTTCTTTTTTAGAAAAATCAATTCCTATAATTTTTAAACTATCTAGTGTTGGCATACTACCACCTATCGTTAAAAATTTTAAATATTTTTCTAACATATTATGTCTGCGATTTATAATATCTGTTGCTATTTTCAAGGCAATAAGTAGACCTGTTGCATATTGAAAATTATAATATCGATACTGTTCATAAAATAAATGTAATCTAGTTTGCCACTTATACTTTTCATTTTTACTTATCTCTACCTCAGGAAAATATTTTTTCTGTAAATCATAAAATAATTTGTTAATATCATCCGTACTAAGTGTCTCCTTATTTTCAATTTTTTGATATAGATCTTCATTAAATTCAAAATACATAACCTGCTCGAAGACAGATTGAATAAAAGTAGACACTTGTTCTTCTAATAAATATAACTTTTCATTCTTAGATTTGGCATGAGTAATTAAATAATGTCCCAAAATAAGTTCATTTGTCTTTGACGCTATCTCTGATAAGAAAACAGAAAAATGAAAATCCTGAAACGGATGATTTTTTTTAATCATATACCCATTAACGGCATGACCAAGTTCATGAGCAACCACAAAAACATTACGAAAAGTATCTGTATAATTCATCAAAATCATAGGTTTCGTATAATTTCTCCAGTGATAACTTCCTGTAAATTTACCTTTTTTTGGATAAACATCGATAACTCCATCTTGTAATACTTGATCTAATACATAAAGATAGTCTTTTCCTAAAATAGATAAAGCTTCCTTTACAATAGTAAGACTTTCACTAAATGATAAATTTCTCTGATATTGATGACTACTAACCAGATCATAAGAATAAAGCTTATCTTTATTAATTTCCTTCTTTTTTAGGGAATAATACCGTTTAAGAACTGGTAGATAAAAATTAGTAGACTGTTTCAGATTAGTAATAATATCAACACTTAAATCATCCTCATTAAGTACTTGTTCTAAAACAGAAGTATACCCTTTTTCCCTCGCAATACTATAACATAATTGAAGACGAAGTTCTAATAAATTAGAAATACTTTTATTTACAGTACCAAAACTTTCCATATAAGCATCTAACATCTTATGTCTAGTACTAGTAGATACAACCGAAAAAAACTTTCCATAGTTGCTGGAATTCATAGGTACCATGTTTCCATGAATATTAACACACTGATATTCTAACTCAGAATTTTGAATAATAGAATATAAATTATTAATTTTAGGAATTAACAAAGTATTTTGTTCAATCAAACTATTAGTAATATTATGCTTTTTTAATCTTAAAACTTCATATAAATGCATTTTATAGTTAACTAATCTACTATCCTGTTTTAAAAAATCATCAACAACATCACCATTAGACAAAATGATTCGATTAATAGATTGTAAAAAATTATCTAACAATCCTTGAACCATATTAATATCATTTCTATAAGCAATATAAGTTTGATTAGAAATATCTAAATCACTTTTTAAAGTAACATAAGTAAAAAGTTTTTCAACTCGATATGACAAATCATAATATGTTTTTAAACAATCATATAAAGAATCTTTTTCATTATTATTACTTACTAAAGAAAGTTCATTTTTTACCAATTCTAATTCTTTGAAAAAAGATTGATCATTCTGAAAAAAATCGTCAAATTTCCACTCTAACACTTCCATAGCACACCTTCTTTTCTTTATTTTATCATATTTTACCCTCAATTTTTATTTTAACATAAAAAAGTAGACATTTTTTTCTTGTCTACTTTTACCATTTTTCTTTATCATGCTTTATTTTTTTGAAAAAGTTCCATGACTATTTGTGGTTCCTTCTGACATTTTTGCTTCATATTCTACTGTCATATCAGCAATGTATTTATTTCCTAGTTGTTCTACAGCTCTTCCGGTTTCAAGTAAATCTTCCTTTTCAATTCCGTAAGCGTTCATTAAAGCAACAAATAGTACAGCTGGCCATGAGTGTTCTTCGTCTTCTGTTATTAATGCCTTTTCATATTCATAAGGTGTATGGAAACTTCTTTCTGTTGGATATTTTATACCTAGATTTAGTTCTTCTATCTTATATATACCAAATAGTCTATCAGTATGGTCTTTGTGCTTACGTGTCAAATGCTCATGCAACATATGAGCAGCATTTATTTGATAAGAATCTTCATCTATATTACAACTCAATTTAGTCATGAAACATTTGCGTTTGCTCTATCTATCATGCGCGTAAATTTTGACCAAGCATATAAAAGTTCCATGGATTTATTTCCTTTTATCTTTTCTTCAATAATTTGGTTTCGTATTTCTCCATTTTCTTTATTTTTTTCCTTTACTTGTTCTCTCCAACGGAATAAGTCTTCTGTTCTTTTTATTTCTGGAAACTCTTCGAAATCTTTTTCTACATCTCTGTACATTTTTACCAAAGCCTGTTCTTCTTCTACAGTTAATTTTTCCATCATATTTCCCCTTTCGTGTTTGCATATTATCTCATAATTTTTTAGTTTTGTCAAATTAAAAAGAGCATTGCTGCTCTTTTGTAGTCTAATGGTGTCCCCGGGCAGAGTCGAACTGCCGACCTATCGCTTAGGAGGCGATTGCTCTATCCTACTGAGCTACGAAGACAGAAAGTTTTACAATTGTAAAACTATCTCGTTTTTGATTCATCTTTTCCTAAAGTAGTAGTTAATTTAAACTTTAATGCATCTTGTTCTTCACTGATAGGAGATATAGGATAAACTTCGTTATATTGCACTATTTGTTCTGGTGTTGCGATATTAGATTCTGAAATATCACTTCTGTAAATTCCAATATCATAGCCAGCTTGGGCAATATTATCTGGTCTTTCTCCTGATATTTTTCCTGTTCTATCCTCGTCTAAAAGAGCATATTGAAAATTACTTGCCACATCCTTTATAGTCGGCTTACCAATTACTGGTAAAGCAAATTCTTCTTTTACTACAACATCCGCTATATATTTCGCAGTGCCTTGATCAACTTTATATGCTTTTGCTTTATAGCACTTCATATTACCCCTCCTTTTTACAGTTAAAACCATTTTGTTTATATGCTTCTTCTAAATCATTGATATTGACTTTTCCATTTTTTATTAGTTGCCCATTACCTTCATCTATTTTTATTAGTTCATCAGTATCTATTTTCGCATAGTTAATAGTTGTTGTACTAGTTAATGTCTTACCTTTTATTTTAATGCTATTTTGATAATACTCTAATTTTTTATAGGGTTGATATAATTCCTCTAATCTTTCTTCGTAGGTATTTAGATATTCTTTGTCTTCTACTATGACTTGATCTGTTGAAATTAGCTTTTTTACTATATTATTTTTATAGTTAGCTTTATATACTGATTTTAATTTTATTCCATCCGCTGGATAAGAAGACATAGTACAAATCATTGTCCCTGTTTCTGGATTACAGCCAGTACAACCTATAAGAACTAGAATACTAAGTAATGGTAGAATTAATTTCTTTTTCATACTACACTTCCTGAATTACTGTAATAATCATTGGCTTTGAACCAGTTTCTTGATAGAAAAATTTACCTAAGTATTCTCTTACTTCATTTTTGATTTTAGCATAATCAACTCTCTTGGTATTTTTTTCTATATTGGCTTCTATGGATTCTTTAGCTAGTTCTTTTGTTTGCTCTAACAAATCTTGACTTTCTTTTACGTAGACAAATCCTCTTGTTAATATTTCAGGTCCCCCTAGGATATCCTTGGTTTGTTTGTCTAGTGTACAACTGATAATTACAATCCCATTTTCTCCTAACATTTCACGATCTTTTAAAACTAAGTCTCCGATGTCTCCTTGACTTTTTCCATCGATTAATATTTGATCTACTTCAACATGCTCTTTACTGTCTGTAAGTTTTCCTTTAATAAACTCTGCTACATCTCCATTTTCTTTTAAGATAATGTTTTCTCTTGGTATTCCTATTTGTTCTGCAACTTCAGCATTTGCATACTGATTACGGTACTCTCCTTTGACTGGAAAATAATACTTAGGATTCATCAGATTAATCATTAGCATTAAGTCTTCACGAGATGCATGGTGTAGAAGATGCCTTTTACTAGATAAGCTTACTGCATTTGCTCCAAGCATCGCTATTTCATCCATGATTAGTGCTGACCTTTTTTCAATACCAGGGTACGCAGGTTCAGTTATAAAGATGGTATCTGTTTCTTTTATTTTTATATATTTATCATATCCTTTAATAATGCGCTCTAAGTTATTGAATGGTTTTTCTTTTTCATCAGAAATTAATATAACAGTATCTTTATTTTCTAAGTCGGATAAAGTACCAATTCTACTTTTATCTACTGATAAATATCCTTCATCTACTGCTTGATTAATCATATCCTGTAAACCTTTTCCCATGATTACTATTTTTCTATGAGTCTTAGATACTTCATTAAACATTTCTTGAATACGGTAAAAATGAGCTGGGAAAATGGTTGCGATAATTCTATTAGGATTTTTTGCTAACACTTCACGAATAAATCCAGCCACTCTGTTACTTGGAGAAGTGTGTCCTTCCTTTTCAGCATAGAAAGATTCAGCCATTAAACATAAAACACCCTGCTTACCAACATAGGCTAGCTTACCAATATCCGTTTTATAAGCACCTTGCATTGTCGCGTCAAAAACGAAATCTCCAGTGTAAACAATGGCTCCATCTGGTGTATATAATACATAGCATACAGCATCTGGAATAGAATGTGTTATGCTAATAGGGAAAATAGAATTCTTACCAAAATTAATTTTGGTATGTGCTTTAATTTCTTTTAAATTAGCTTTTTTTAATTGTTCTGGTTCCAAATCGTTTTTTAACATCTCTAGGGTTAATTTCGTTCCATATACTGGAATACTTGGAATCTGTTCTAAGATATCTGGAACAGCCCCTATATTACTTTCATGTCCATGTGTTAAAAATATTCCTTTAATATTTTTTTTGTTCTTAATTAAATAATCAAAGTTAGGAATAATATAATCTATTCCTAAATTTAAATCGTTATCATATTTTAGGCCGGCATCAAACACAAAAATATCTCTATCTACATTTACAACATATAAGTTTTTACCATTTTCATTTAGCCCACCTAAACTAAATATTTTAATTTTACTCATTATTTTTCCCCTTTCTGTTTTTATATTAAAGTCATCTTTTTTAGAGCAGAGTTATTATATCATAGTTTTTTTATTTTTCCAAGTTAGATTGCTAGTTTTTCTATTGCAGCTTTTGCGGCTTCTTGTTCTGCCTCTTTTTTTGAGCTTGATACTCCTGTTCCGTAAATAATATCATCAATTTTTACTTGAACTGTAAAGCTACGATTGTGAGCTGGACCTTCTTCTTTAATTAATTCATAATGTAGGCTTTGTTGTGTCGTCTGTACATATTCTTGTAAAGCACTTTTATAATCACTGAAGAATGTTATGTTAGGATTTTCAATATATGGAACAATAATATTCAATACGGTTCTTCTTGCAGTTGCATAACCTAGGTCTAGATAAATTGCTCCTACTAAGGCTTCAAATATATCTGCAACAATCGCTTTTTTGAATTTTCCACCCTCTTTTTCTTCTCCGTGCCCTACTTTAATATACTTATTTAGTCCAAGAGACATGGAATACTCATATAATGCATTCTCACAAACATAACTAGCACGTACTTTTGTCATTTCCCCTTCATTTTCTTTTTTATTTGAATATAAGTAGTCTGCTACTACTAAGTCTACTACAGCATCTCCTAAAAACTCTAATCTCTCATAATCACTTTTTGCTTTATGCTCATTGGCATAAGAGCTATGTGAAAAGGCAGTATTATATAACTGTTCTTGTTTTGGTTTTATCTTAAGTTTTTCAAATAGTTCATTCATATAATCACCATTATAAGTATAACAAAAAACTAGAAATTAGTACACTTATAATTGCTATTTTGTACTGTTTATAGTAAAATGAAATATGTAATAAAGGTACTGGGGGAGACTATGAAAAAGATACTGATTGGGCTGATACATTTGTATCAAAAAATACCTGGCAATTTTCATAATCAATGTCGCTTTATTCCAACATGTTCCAATTATATGATTGAAGCGATTGAACTTCATGGTGTTTGTTATGGTCTATATCTTGGAGTAAAACGAATTTTTAGATGCCACCCTTTTGGTAAATTTGGTTATGACCCAGTTCCTAAAGTAAGGAGAAAAAGAATGAAAAGCAAAAAGATATTATTACTATTTATATTATTTATTACTGCCGTTTTTGCAACAACTGGTTGTAAACAGGATGATATGGATGACATTCGAATTTTAGTTACTAATTATCCAAATGAATATATTACTGAGAAATTATACGGGGAGCATTCTAGTATTACTGCTGTTTATCCAGATGGTGTGGATACTGATAAATATAAGATTAGCAATAAACAAAAAGAGGATTTTAGTCAATATGATTTATTCATTTATAATGGTTTAATTGAGAAAGAAAGTAATCTTGCATTTGACTTGCTTGACTTAAATCCAGATTTGAAAATTATTGATACTGCTTATGTATTAGAAACTGACTATTCTCCAGAAGAACTATGGCTTAACCCTTCTTCGTTGCTTATGATGGCTCAGAATGTTCGTTTAGGTTTGGATGAATATGTTACTAGTACTTATATCAAAAAAGATATTACCAATGCCTATGAGGAATTAAAAGTAGAACTTTCTGAACTCGATGCAGATTATCGTTTAGCAGTGGAAAATGCTAGTGATCATACAATTGTGGTTGCTAATTCTACTTTAAATTATCTTGAAAAATTTGGATTAACTGTTATATGTATTGATAATGATGCTACTCCTAAAACAATTAGTGATGCTGAGAAAATGATTCAAAGTGGTGATATTAGTTACATTTATACATTTGACGGAGATTCTTTAAATGATACTGTAAAAGATTTGTTGGATACTTATTCTGATTTAAAAAGACAAAATTTACATAAATTAAATAATCTTTCTGACGATGATAGAACAAATAAACTTACTTATATTAATATTATGAATAATAATCTTGATTTAATTAGACAAGAATTATATCAATAAAAAACGCCGTTAGGGGCTTTTTTTATTTTGCTGTGAACTGTATAAAGAAAAAAAGCAAGATAATTTTGTTTTATCTTGCTTTATACGTTGTTTATGACATTAATATCTTCATTAATTAGTTGTACTAATACTTTTGTATTATAAGTTTCGAATCTATTTTTTATCTCTTCTTTAGGAAGAAAGAATAGCTCTAGACGGTCGGTTAGCAAATTATCTATTACTTCTATTTGAATCGATAATAAATAGTCTATTACTTCTTTTACATTTTCCTCATGAATCATACAGTAAAAGCAGGTGCTTTCTTCATTATTCTCTTTTATTTTTTTGATTGTATCTTTTGTGATACCATATTCTAATAAAAAATCCATACTACACCTCTTTCCATCCCGTTGCTTGTTTTATATCAAGTACTAACTTTTCATATTCCTCTTTTGTTATAATTTTATTATAGCAAATTGCATATAATAGTGATTCCAGAGTGTTTCCTACTCCATTTTTGCATAAAGCATCATAGATTCTTAACACTTTTAGTTTAGAGATTTTTAAACCGTTGATATCATATAATAGTGCTTCCGCTTTCGTACTAAATCGATTCAGACTAAGAATCTCTTCTTTCATAAAGATATCGTCTGAAATTTTATTTTGTACAGATTTTTTAGCAATTATTTCATATTCTTTCTCTTTTGGAAAAATTGGTTTTTGATGGTGTGTTACTGCTAAAGCACTTTCCTTATCATGAATTCCTTGATAATCAATATCATTGTGTGTCATTTCTTTTCTTAAGCTTAATTTTTTTACACCATTTGATACTGTTAGACGGAAGGCATCATTAGCTTTTTCTCTTTCTGCTTTATATAATTTATAAAATAAAATTGCTTGATTAGATATATGACAAGCTAGAATGCTTAAATTGTTCTTTATATATTGTAATCCTAGAGAATGATTTTCTATCCATAGATCAATGATTTCTGGTATGTTTTTAGATTTTAAAGCAGATACAAAATCATCTAATAATGCATCCTCTTGCATACCGCTATATAGTCCATAACATTCTAACCAATTTAGATTTTGTTGTAACTTACTATTTGTGATTAATAATAAATCTTTTCCTTTATCAATCATAGTCGTAATACTAATTCCGTGTTCTACTAAAAGAGCAATATTTTTAGAAAAGTCTTCTTTTCTTCCTATTTTGTACTTTCCGTCAAATAAATAATCATTAGAGATAAAGGCACTTACTAAGTCTTTTAACTCAGTAATATTAATTCCTCTTGCTTGAGCAGGTTTTGTTATTTCTTCTAATGAACCTTTAGTCGTTGCGGTTAGGTATGTAGTTAATAATAACCCTTCTCTTCTCTCATCCAATTTAGGAAATCCTAGCTCTTGCATAGTTAATAATACTTCTTCTATATTTTTTACGATTCCGTGTTTTTTTATTTTTTCTTGATATTTTTTATCTAATTTATTCCAAGTATATCCATAACAACTTAATAGATGAGATAGCTCTTTTTCTGTTACTTTTTTCTTTTTTTGATGAGTTTCTTTTACTTTTTCCCTTACTACTTCTTGATTATATTTTATTAGTGCTAGTAGAATTGCTTGTTTTTCTTCTTCTGCTATATTGCTGTCTTGAAATAGCTGCAAAATAGTATCTATGTCTGTGATTAACTCATTTGTATTTGGATTCTTAATTTTATATAGTAATTCTTTGTACTTGTTAGTAATAGTTACAATATGGTTATATTCTGGATCAATCGCTTGCTTTTCTCCATTTTTTTCATCAATATATACTTCTAAATTATCCAAAAATGAAGATATTATTGTTAATTGATTTGGAAGTAGTGTATAGTTTGTCTTTTCTGTTTGATTTAATGTTAAAAGAGCTTTTATAATATCCAACTCTTTTTTCATATTCTCTTTTTCTTCCGTTTCCATTTGAAAACTATCTACTATCTCATTTAATCTAGATATTTCTATTTTTGTAATTTCATTGATATCATTTCTTAAGTTATCTAATATTTCTATCTTATCAGATAAATTTTTATCTAAATGATTATTATATTCTTTTACTGCTTTTTTCTTTTCGTTAATAGCATCCTTCAATAGCGTAATTAAATTATCTGTCATTTTATCACCTACTTCTGCTTATATTTCTGTAAATAGAAAACGGTTTTTCTCTACTCTAGTCGTTTTTTGCTGTTCTTGTTTAGGATATGTTATTTTTATTGAAAAATAATTTTCTAGTTTTTTAGCAGCCCTTCTAATTTTTTCGATGTTTTCTTTTTTTATTTTACCTATTTTTCTTTCTATAGGATGCTCTAGGTAACTTATTTCAGCCAATTTTTGCCTTTCTTTTTTTAAGTTCTTTTCGAAGATAGATAATAAAATAGAAGTTTTCTCGCTTTCTGATAAATGAGCATATTGTAATCCCTCATAAAAACTGTCAATATTTTCTATTTCATCTTCATGTTCTTCTAGGTGCTCTTTTACAGTATCTAGTTTTTTTAATATTTCTTCTTTTTTTTCGGTTGCTTTTTTCAATGTTTCGTTAGCAATTAATTCATTGTAGGCCTCTTGTATTTTTAAGCGATAGTCTTTTAATTTTTCTATGGTTTCTTTATATTGTTCCGCATGTTGATAACCTATCTTTTCTAGATAATATAAATTTTTAATTTCAGATTTAAAGGAAGCGATAATTTTATCTTCTTTTAAGGTGTATTTTAGCATCATATTAAAATCATCTTCTGCTTCTGCTTCCTCTTTGTTGCTTCCATCATAGTAAGGAAAATTACTAACACTACCTTGTGTGATGTCTAACATTCCTTTGATGTAGTTTAATAAGCCTTCTTCCTTCTTTATTTTCTCTAATTCCTTCTGATAGGAACGTTCTCGTTCTTCAATATCTAGTTTTAATTTTTCTACGATTGTTTGCTCTGCCATCGCTAGCACCCCTATTCTATATTCTACTTAGAAGTATAGCATATTTTCTTTTCGTTGAAAATATCTTTTCAAGAAAAAAAGTAGCTTTAAGCTACTTTATATGGTTGTATTATAAATAGTGTTGGTGAACAATTTCACTACACTATTTTTATTTATTAAAAATGACATGTAGTCTGTTA